>CAJWRY010000042.1 GCA_913046155.1 uncultured Candidatus Nemicrothrix sp.
GAAAAATCTATGATAGGAGAAAGCACTATGGCTACATTCATCACTGAGAGGAGTACCAGATGAAAGTCGGGATATTAATGGGGTCAACATCTGACGAATCCAAAATGAGCAAAGCAAAAGAAACACTTGAAGAATTTGGTATTGAATCCGAATGGAAAGTTCTTTCTGCCCATAGAAACCCCGACAAAGTCGTAAACCTAGTCTCAACGGCACGTGAAAATGGTTTCGTTGCCTTTATCTGTGGAGCAGGAATGGCAGCTCACCTCGCCGGTGTAGTCGCTGCACACACAACGCTACCTGTTGTAGGAGTGCCACTCTCAGGAGGGGCGCTCAATGGGCAAGATGCTCTTTATGCAACTGTACAAATGCCCAAAGGAGTTCCCGTCGCGACAGTAGCCATAGACGGATCACAGAATGCAGCCCTCTTAGTGCTTCAAATGATCGGAATAACCGATTCAGAAATCGCAGAAAAACTTCGAAAATACAAAGAGGAAATGGCGAATAGATGAAAATACCGAACGTACTAGCGGAGCGGTACGCAAGTGACCGGATTATTAAAATCTGGTCACCAGAAAACAAGGTTCTCCTAGAACGGGAACTTTGGATTGCCGTTCTAAAAGCGCAACGTGAAAATGGCGCTGATGTACCAGAGGAAGCAATAGCGGCATATCAACGAACCAAAAATGATATTGATCTTGAATCAATTCTTGAGCGAGAAAAAATCGTCAAGCATGATGTGAAAGCCCGAATCGAAGAATTCTGCGATCTCGCGGGATATGAACACATACATAAAGGGATGACGTCACGAGACTTAACAGAAAATATTGAGCAACTACAGGTATTACAAAGTCTGCAACACGTTCAGATGCTCGCAGTGGCGACTCTCTCTCGATTAACGGATCTAGCACAACAATACGCAGAACTACCAGTAACTGGTCGAACCCATAATGTGGCTGCGCAAATAACAACAATGGGCAAACGGTTTTCCAATGTCGCCGAAGAAATGATTTTAGCATTTACGACACTTGAGCAAATTTCACAAACATACCCAATGAGAGGACTAAAAGGCCCTGTCGGCACTCAACAAGACCTTCTTGACTTGTTAGGCGATCAAACAAAGGTTGAAGAATTTGAACAAAGTATCGCCAAGCACCTCGGATTTAATAACACCATGCGAAGCGTTGGACAGGTGTACCCAAGATCTATAGATTTCAGTGTTATTAGCAGTCTGGTTCAACTCTCAAGCGGCCCAGCAAACTTAGCTAAAACTCTTCGCTTAATGGCTGGACATGATCTAGTCACTGAAGGATTCCAAGAAGGGCAAGTTGGTTCCTCAGCGATGCCACACAAAATGAATATGAGATCATGCGAACGTATCGGTGGTATGACTGTTTTGCTAAAAGGATACCTTTCAATGGTTACTGATCTCACTGGAGACCAGTGGAATGAAGGAGACGTCAGTTGCTCAGTCGTCAGACGAGTTGCACTACCAGACTCCTTTTTCGTAATAGATGGGCTCATGCAAACATTTATCACTGTCTTGGATGATTTCGGGCTCTATCCAAAGGTCATCGAAAGAGAACTAAACCATTACCTTCCCTTTCTCAGTACGACAAAAATACTGTCCGCAGCCCTCACCAAAGGACTAGGTAGAGAAGAAGCTCATGAGATCATCAAAGAGCACGCAGTGGCAGCTGCTTTAGCTCTGCGTAACACCGATGTCAGCGAAAATATGCTTCTCCATGATCTAGGCAAAGATGACCGATTCCCACTAACAGAAGAAGAACTACTTCAGGCCATAAGCGAAATCGGAACTGGATTAGTTCAGCATCAAATTGATGATATAACCGCAGATATCAAGGTGCTAAAAGAACGCTATCCAGAAGCAGAAGACTATATCCCCCAACCAATACTTTAAGAGGTATCAATGACAAGAGACCCGGCTTACAAATTAGACCTTCCACACGTATATTCAGGAAAGGTCCGAGACATCTACGACGCAGGAAACAACCAATACTTAATGGTCACCAGCGACCGCATTTCAGCTTTTGATGTGGTAATGAAGCAACCTGTCCCAGATAAAGGACGAGTATTGATGGCGATGTCAGCATTTTGGTTTCAACACTTTTCAACATCGATGAAATCCCACCTCATATCAACAGATTTATCTGATTTCCCAGCCAGTGCCCAAGTTCCCGAAATTGCTGGAAGATCAATGCTTGTCAAAAAAGTAGAAATGCTTCCAATCGAATGCATAGTTCGTGGATACATCACAGGGTCAGCCTGGAAAGAGTACAAAGCCAATGGCACAATGCATGGAACTCCCTTACCCACAGATCTTCAAGAATCTGAAAAGCTACCCGAGCCCGTATTCACACCATCAACGAAAGCTGAAGACGGATTACACGATGAAAATATTTCATTCACTCAAGCCGCAGACATCGTTGGCCTCGAAATAGCGGAACTCGCAAAACAAAAATCCCTCGAACTCTATTCACAAGGAGCCGAATACGCTTTAGAACGCGGGATAATCATTGCGGATACAAAATTCGAAATGGGATTTGTTGATGGAGAACTCGTTATCGCAGATGAGGTTCTAACACCTGATTCATCACGATTTTGGGCAAAAGACGAATGGAAGCCAGGGACAACCCCACCTTCATTTGATAAGCAACCAGTCCGCGACTTTCTAGACGGTCTTGATTGGGATAAGTCACCACCTCCCCCTGAACTACCCGACGAAGTAATTACCGCGAGCTCAAAGCGCTACCGCGAAGGCTATGAAAAAATAAGCGGAAAAAACTTGGATGACTGGCCTGGTTAACGGGTAGATTCTCTCTAACTTTGATGCATGAACTGGACAGTTATACCGTTTTAGGTTTTATGATAGATATCTATGGGGAATAAAGAGGCGTTACAGCCAGGTGAAGCAAGACAGGAAGGCCCGTCATTACGAGATGAGCTTCTTGCCGACCCAACACCTCCTCCCGCTCCACTACTTGAAGAATCATATGAATTTCTTGGAGATAGCGACCTACCATATGAAAGCTACATAAGTCCCGAATTTGCGTCATCTGAATATGACAAGCTGTGGTCAAAAGTGTGGCAGTGGGCATGCCACGTTGATCATATTCCTGAACCAGGTGACTATTTCGTATACGACGTAGGGCATCTATCTTCTTTGATTGTCCGAACGACGGATGGAAGTATCAAGGCGTATTACAACGCATGCATGCACCGTGGAACGCAACTCAAACAACCAGGAACGTGTGGCTTTAGCAAAGAACTTAGATGCCCTTTTCACGGATGGACATGGTCTCTTGAGGGAACACTCGTTGATCTTCCCGGAGCTTGGGATTTCCCCCACGTCACAGAAGAGTCTCACAAGTTACCTGAAATGAGCGTGGCGATTTGGGAAGGCTTTGTGTTCGTTAATTTTGACCAAGATGCGCAGCCACTTGAAGAGTTTCTTGGAGTTCTCCCAGAGCATTGGAAAGATTGGCAACTAGGAGATCGGTATATAGAAACGCATATACGAAAGCATTTACCATGCAACTGGAAAGCTGGAGCCGAGGCATTCATTGAGGCCTACCATGTCCGAGAAACGCATTCGACTGGGAATTTAGGAGATGAAGTAACCACACAATACGATGTCTTCGGAGATAATGTGTCACGATTCATTCACACTCGCGGACTTAATAGCCCTCTAAAAGAAAATCCAAGAACAGAAGATGAATTACTCGCCCACTTGAGCGGGAGAATGTTTGGAGATGGAGATTTTAACCTACCGGAGGGAGTCAGAGCACGTGACTATTATGCGAAGATAGTTCAAGAGCAAATGGGTGAAAAATATGGTCATGATTTCACGCATCTCAGCGAATCGTTAACCCTTGACTCGATTGAATATTTCCTCTTCCCAAATGCCTTTTTCTTCCCAGGTCTTTCATTGCCAATGGTGTACCGATTTAGACCAGACCCTGAAAGCCCAGATTATTGCTACTTTGACCTCATCTTCATGCGCCCACGACCAAGCGATAGCAAGGTACCTGATCCCCCAGAAGTCATTACTTTAGATATCGATGAAAGCTACTCCATAGTTGAAGGTGTTGGACCACTTGGAAAAATTTACGACCAAGATACGGCCAATCTTGCAGCACAAACACGTGGCTTTAAGTCAAGTTTTAAACGTGGAGAGACATTGGGAAATTATCAAGAGATACGCGTCCGTCATCTACAGAAAAGGGTTCTCGATTTTCTCAATGCGTGACCAATAAAGTCATACAAAGATACTCATATTGCGCCTCTGCTTGTGGCAACATTAAAGCGTGGAGTTCGAAGCAACCGTTGAAGTACAACTCAAAGAAGGTATAGCCGATCCACAGGGATCAACCATAGAGAACGCTACTCCGAAACTAGGCTTCAACGGTATTGAGAATGTGCGGGTAGGAAAGAGCATACGCTTCACCATCACAGCTGAAGATGAAGCGACAGCAAAAGAAACTATTCAGGAGCTATGTGAAAAGTTTCTGACCAACCCAGTCATAGAGAACGCAATTATTCATCTCCAAGGAGCAGAGTGAACCCAACTATAGGAGTCATTGTCTTCCCAGGCTCTAATTGCGAACAAGACGCATTAGAAGCAGTGACGAGCCTTGGAGCAGATAGCAAACTGTTATGGCATGACTCATCTGATCTAGGCGATGTAGACGGGGTAATCATTCCAGGGGGTTTTGCTCACGGAGACTATCTCCGACCTGGAGCAATTGCACGATTTTCACCTGCTATGGAATCTGTCATTGCTTTCGCCCGTTCCGGTCGACCTGTATTAGGAATCTGCAACGGATTTCAAATCTTAACCGAAGCGGGCTTGTTGCCTGGAGCGCTCCAAAAAAATAGAGGATTAAAGTTTCTCTGCAAACCTGTCAAACTCAACGTGCAAACAACGAATTCTGTTTTAACCTCACAAACTACAAAAGGTGATTCATTAACTATTCCCATCAATCATTTTGAAGGTAACTACACCTGCAGTGATGAAACATTAAAAGAACTACATGATGAAGACCGAATCTTGCTTACCTATGAGGACAATCCGAACGGTTCAATAGGCGATATCGCAGGAATTTGTAATATAGAGCGAAATGTTGTGGGATTGATGCCTCACCCAGAGCGTGCCTGTCATCCACTTCTTGGAAGCACAGACGGGCATCCATTACTCCATAGTTTCATTGAAAGTTCACGATCATGAGCGAACCTGTACATCGCACTCTTGGTTTAACCGATGAAGAATTTGAAAAGATCATCGACATACTCGGACGCGAACCAAATCATCTTGAACTTGCCATGTACTCGGTCATGTGGAGTGAACATTGTTCATACAAATCATCGCGCATACACCTTAAAAGGCTTCCAACTGAAGGTGATCATGTCCTCGTTGGCCCAGGAGAGAATGCAGGCGTCATCGATGTTGGAGACGATATAGCTATTGCAATCCGAATAGAGAGCCACAACCACCCTAGCTACATAGAACCATACCAAGGCGCAGCAACAGGCGTTGGCGGAATCATCAGAGATATTTTCACTATGGGAGCGAGACCAATAGCAATTATGGATCCGTTACGATTCGGGCCAATAGATGATGCACGAAGTAGATGGGTAGCAGAAGGTGTAGTTAGCGGCATATCTGGTTATGGAAACTCTGTCGGGGTCCCAAACATCGGCGGAGAAACTGTTTTTGACGAAACCTACATCGGGAATCCACTCGTCAACGTTCTTTGCCTTGGCATTCTTCCGAAAGACAGACTTGTCCTCGGACAAGCATCTGGAGTTGGGAATTTAGCCGTTCTTCTCGGTGCCACAACAGGTCGGGATGGCATCGGAGGAGTAAGTGTCCTCGCTTCTGCAGGTTTCGGTGATGATGAAGAGGATGCTGAAAAGAGACCCAGCGTACAGGTCGGTGACCCCTTTGAAGAAAAGCGCCTCATTGAATGCTGCCTAGAGTTACTTGACGCTGGACTTGTTGTAGGCATCCAAGACTTAGGTGGTGCTGGACTCTCATGCGCTGCATCTGAAACTGCATCTCGCGGTGGAGTCGGGATGGACTTTGACGTAACAGCGGTTCCTCAACGAGAAACAGGGATGGAACCATTTGAAATTATGACGAGCGAATCGCAAGAGAGAATGTTAGCAATCGTCAATCCAGAAAATCTAGAAAAGGTACTGCTCATCAGTGAAAAGTGGGAAATCCGATCATCAGTAGTTGGTAAAGTCACTGAAGGCGGACAACTCCGTATTATGGATGGGTTGGACGGACCGGTCCTTGGAGAAGTTCCCGCGATTTCTCTCCATGAAGACGCACCACTCTATGACCGACCTATGGAACCCCCTACGAACCTTGCTACACGTAAAGAAGACACTCCAGAAGGACACTTACCCGAGGCAAATGATGTATCCGACGATCTTCTATCGCTGATGCAAAGTCAAGAGTGGATCACATCACAATACGACTCTCAACTCTTTCTTAATACAGTTGCCGGGCCAGGTTCGAATGCGGCAGTCCTGCGACTTAAACACCCAGTATCAGGGAAAGACACAGGACGTGGACTCGCTGTAACAACAGATGGAAATCATCGCTGGTGTGCTGTTGACCCTAAAATCGGAACGGCAATGACTGTTGCAGAATCCATGCTAAATCTTGCCTGCGTAGGTGCTGAGCCTAGAGCACTAGTGAATTGTTTGAATTTCGGTAATCCAGAAAACCCCAATGTTATGTGGCAACTCAGTGAAGCGGTTGATGGTATGGCAGAAGCCTGTTCAAAATTCAACATCCCCGTCGTTGGTGGAAATGTGAGTCTTTACAACGAAAGTCAAGGAAACAACATTGACCCAACACCAATTGTTGGACTGATAGGAGTCATTACTAATCTTGATACACCACCTCCGGGAGTCAGTTGGAATGATGGTGATAGATTAATGGTCATTGGTCCTCCCCCAAAGGGTTTATCTGGTAGTGCTTGGGCTTTTGCACGTGGCAAACGAAATGGGCATTTAGATCAAGTTGATTACCAAACGCATGAGCGACTCTGTCAAACCATCCGAATGTTAGTAACTCAAGGACTTGTTACTGCTATCCACGATATTTCTAGCGGTGGTTTGGCAGTTGCAGTAGCTGAAATGGCAGTGCAATCCGGCGTTGGATGTTCACTCGCACGAGTCCCTGATATCGAGTCAATGTTTTCAGAATCACCTTCACGAGTCGTAATTGCAGTTGATCCGGAACAAATGCAAAGCGTTGAAGAGATTATTCACAATCAAGACCTTCCGAGCACACGTATAGGACTCGCACATGGTGATAAGTTCACGATCAAGGGCTTGATAGATATTGAGCTGTCAAAAATCCAAGAGCAGTGGGAGGAATCCCTACCACGAGTATTTGAGAGTGGCACCACTCAAGGGTAGTCCGCTACTTCTTTTCAATATCTATTTCTAAACCAGCTAAACCACGAAGAACATAACTGGACTGGTATTCAAAAGTATTGCCTTCAGCAAATGTGGGTAGTTTGAGCCGACGAACAAGTTCCTCAAAGGCAACCTTTCCTTCCAGACGAGACAGCGGAGCCCCGATACAGAAATGATGGCCTTTCCCAAAAGCAATATGTTCCTTGAGATTATCTCTTGTAGGGTCAAACGCTTCAGAATCACCAAACGTTGATTCATCACGATTAGCTGCGCCGAACATTACCCATATACGTGACCCTTTAGGAATAGACACGCCCTGCACCTCAGCATCTTTCGTCACAACCCGAAATAAACCCTGGTTGGGTGAAGAAACTCGTAACCCTTCTTCAACAACGCCATGTATCAAACCTTCAGGGTCAGCCTCTAGAGCATTCCACCATTTCGGTTCCTCAATAAGCGTTCGCATTGTTTCATCTAAAAACTTTGTTGTTGTTTCATTTCCAGCAACCATCAACTGCTGAATAATGCTGTAAATCTCAGAAAAATCTAATTTACGCGTCTCCCCATCATCAAGGTCAGGGTGGGCAAAATCAGCATGGGCTAGATCAGAAAGCACATCATCTTGGGGGTGTTCCAACCTTTTCTCATATTCTGAGTACCAATAATTCTGGTTTTCCAACTGCACTGTGACAGCATCAACCCATTCATCATGAGATAGCTTGTTGCCTATTGCTGCAGTGGCTGCATCAGACCAATCCTTGACTTTGCCTTCAACATCAGGCGCCATATTTAATGCATAGTGAATCACGCGAACAGGAAATGAAACTGCGAAATCGTTATGAAAATCAACCGTTCCCTTTTCAGGAAAAGCATCAATAAGTTCAGCAGCAAACGTACGAACTGTGTCCTCTAATGCAGCGATTCTTCTCGCCGAGAATGTCCGAGAAACGAGCTTCCTATACGCAGTATGATATGGAGGGTCAATGGTCAGCATCGTTTCTTTGCGAGGCCACCCTTGACTTTGAATCTCCGCTATGGCTTTCAGCGTTTCAGGTGACGGTTTTGACGTAGTATTTGACATTTGGGAAGAGAACGTTTCAGTATCGCGAAGTATTTCATTCACAACGTCTAGACGTGAGGCAAAGAACATATTTGATTGTTCATGAAAGAAAAGCGGTCCATGGTCCCGTAACGCAGCGTAATGATCGAATGGGCACTGTTGAACTTCCCGATCCATCGGGTCGTACGTGCTTAGGTCTATCTGGTCAGAGGTTGTCATAATTTCTTCTCCAATATTCCCCCTATGAAACGGTCAAATTTTATCTCACCGCATGCATGCTTTACTCTATTGAACTGCCTCTTTTACTATATGCCAAACTGATAACACACTATTCACAATTTGATCTTCTTCTATCAACGTACTGTGGTTCATAATCTGAAAGAATTCGTGTGTGGCACATGACGAAACCAGCTTCGATGATGACTCACCTCGCGAAGCGTGCGGCGTTGTAGGCATCTATGCACCGGGACAACCAGTAGCGCATTTGAACTATCTTAGTCTTTACGCATTGCAGCACCGAGGGCAAGAATCAGCAGGTATCGCAACAAGTGATGGCGAGAGAATAACTGTCGTCAAAGATATGGGGCTGGTATCTAATGTGTTTAACGATCGAACCTTAGCTGGGTTGGATGGTCATCTTGGAATAGGGCAGACGCGTTACAGCACAACAGGTTCAAGTTCTTGGCGCAACGCGCAACCTGTATACAGAGGGGAATTCCAAAGGGAATTTGCTTTGGGTCATAATGGAAACCTAACGAACACAGAAGAGCTTGCGCAGGAAGCTGGAATGCTGCCCGGCACTATTACGAGCGATAGTGATCTTGTAGCTGAACTCATCGCAAACCAAATCGGTCATGAATCGAACCACAATGCCTCTGATGGCCGAGAACTTGAACGAGGACTAGTCAAAATCCTTCCGAAGTTAGAAGGAGCTTTCTCATTTGTCTTAATGGATGAGGCGCATATTATCGGAGTTCGAGATCCCAATGGATTTCGGCCTTTGTGCCTTGGGAAATTAGACAATGGATGGGTGCTTGCATCTGAAACTCCAGCACTTGACATTATTGGCGCTCATTTCGTTCGTGAAATTGATCCTGGCGAGATGGTCATCATTAGCGCTACGGGTGTGCGTTCCATTCAACCTTTCCCAGTCGAACGGATAAATCCAACACTTTGCGTTTTCGAATTCGTTTATTTTGCTCGCCCTGACACCCAGCTCTACACGCAGAGCGTTCACCACGCCAGAGTTCGAATGGGACAATTTCTAGCGAAACAAGCACCTGTTGAAGCAGATGTCGTTATGGGAGTACCTGAATCAGGTATTCCTGCTGCTGAAGGCTATGCAAAAGAAATAAAAATTCCGTATGCCCAAGGACTAGTCAAGAATCGGTACATCGGGAGGACCTTTATTGCCCCCAATCAGGAACTTCGTTCGTTGGGTGTCAGAATGAAACTTAACCCGCTTAGAGATACGATTAGCGGTAATCGACTCGTTGTTGTTGATGACTCAATTGTTCGTGGGACAACAACAAGGGCGATGGTAAAGATGTTACGAGAAGCAGGAGCAAAGGAGATACATATGCGTATTTCTTCACCCCCGTATCGTTGGCCATGCTTTTACGGAATGGATACAGGAACGAGGTCTGAACTTCTAGCAGCGAACCTCACAGTGCAAGAAATACAGGATTACCTTGATGTGGACTCTCTTGCCTACTTAACGCTAGACAACTTACTGGAAGCTACTGGGACTAACAATGCCGGATTTTGCTCTGCTTGTTTAACCGGAGATTACCCAGTGGATGTCCCAGTAAACCTGTCGAAGAAAATACTTGAGGAAGCAATGCATAGACCAGAGAAACCTGCAGAGACCCAGCAAGAAGAGCTGTCTGGCGGGATTCAACAATCCTTTAGCGAGATCCATGAGTAATGAAACATATGAATCTGCTGGCGTCAACATCGCTGCCGGAGAAGAAGCAGTTGAACGCATTACCCCACTGATTGAAAAGACTTTACGACCTGAAGTGCTCACAAAAATAGGGGGGTTCGGAGGAGCTTTTGACATAACGCAAACAGGGAGGGCACATCCCGTTCTTGTGTCCTCAACGGATGGTGTAGGAACGAAGGCTCAGGTAGCCATGCTGGCAGAACAGTACGAGAGTATCGGGATTGACCTTGTTGCAATGTGTGTTGATGATCTTGTCTGCGTGGGCGCCGAACCACTTTTTTTTCTTGACTATATTTCAGTCGGGACACTCGTCCCTGATCAAGTTGAACTTCTTGTAAAAGGCATTAGTGATGGGTGTGAGCAAGCTGGGTGTGCTCTCATTGGTGGTGAGATGGCTGAGCATCCTGGCCTGATGCATGCGGGAGAGTTTGAGCTTGTAGGTTTCAGCGTTGGCGTTGTTGACAAACATGAAATGATTACAAGAGAATCTGTCACTCCTGACGATGTGATAATTGGATTACATTCTCCTGGTTTACGAAGTAACGGTTATTCGCTGGCTAGAAAAGTGCTTTTTGATACCGCTAAAAAATCAATCCATGATCCAGTCTGGGATGGAACCGACGTAACCGTCGGTGAAGAACTTCTCCGCCCGTCGGTGATATATACCCCGACGGTTCTTAAAGTATTGGAACAGAATCAGGTTAAGGCAATAGCTCATATCACTGGAGGGGGACTCCCTGGTAATGTCAACCGAGTGCTTCCAGACGATATGGATGCTGAGATACGTAAGGAAACATGGTCACCGCCTAGAATCTTTACCGAAATCCAATCACTTGGGAATATTGATGAAGGCGAAATGTTCAAAGTCTTTAACATGGGAATCGGAATGGTGTTAATTGTTGATCAA
>CAJWRY010000043.1 GCA_913046155.1 uncultured Candidatus Nemicrothrix sp.
GGAGCACGAACCTGACTTGATCTCCGAAAACAGGGGTATACCCCATCATATTTGTTCCTACTGTGACTGCCCAGAGTGCTAACTGATCCCAAGGTAGTAGGTAGCCGGTAAAGGAGAGAAGAAGTGTCAGTGTTAAAAGAATAACTCCAATAACCCAGTTAAACTCTCGTGGAGCTTTATATGCACCATGGTAGAAAACTCTAGCCATGTGGAGGAATACAGAGAGAACCATTAAGTGCGCAGCCCATCTATGCATATTACGGACGAGCAAACCGAAAGTTACTGAGGTTTGTAATGTGTAAATATCGTCCCATGCTTGTGCTGCTGTAGGGCGATAGAAAAACATTAAAAATATTCCGGTAACTGTAAGTAATATAAACAGGAAGAAACTTAGTCCACCCAAACAAAGGGTGTAGCTAACCTTTACGGCATGGCGCTTTACTTTCACTGGGTGTAGGTGATAGATAAGGCTGTTCATAACTACATAGGACCTGTTACGAGGGCTATCGGAATAGCCTTTTCGGAAAATTGATCCAGGGCGGAATATTGAGTTCCAAGCCTGTGATGATTTTGTCTTTTCTGAGATGTCAGCAAACTTCTCGCCTAGTGACTGCTTTGCCACGTTACTTCCCTACCTTCATATCTTGGTTTTTAACTTCGATCTTCTCTTCTACCATTATTGCTTTAACCCAATCTCATTCCATAGCCGTAGCCATGACTTGGCATTCTTTGGTGAGTATCACCATCAGCAGGTGGGTCTTCAACTTTTCCTAAGATGATCACTCCCGTTGGACAACGATCAACACATAAAGCACACCTAGTGCAGACATCATCATCAATTGTGAAGATTACATGGTCAGCGGGATCGTCACCTGGCTGCTCTGTACCTATGGCTTCATCAATAGCTCCGGTTTGAACCATGTGTATACATTTCCATGGGCATATATCGACACATCCTTCACACATGATGCATTCTGATTGATCAATATGAATGAACTGCTTTGGTTTCACTGCTTTTGACAGCCAGTCGCGATCTACCTCCTGAAGTACATAATCATCGCGAAATTCTGGAAGTGGAGGGTTAGCATCAAGGACACCCATTATGAAGCTCCTTCTCTGAGTAACGGCCGGCCGTAGGTTGATTCTTCGATTTCTGGAGGCGCTACTTTGCCTCTGTTCTGCCATACTGACCAAAGCGCAACATTTGCCACAAGCCCAAGTCCATAAATGACTACGGTTATGAGGTGCCCAACAACAAGATAATTAATTTTGAATGGTAAAGCCCATTGTATGATTCCTTCACCATTGGTAAAGCCAAGACCAGTGGGGCCGATGAGCTCTTTATCAGCTCTCCAAGATAGTCCTGCTTCGGTGAATGTCAGCCACTGGTGAGGAACCACTCCGTAGATCCAGAAGAGGTACAAGAATACGTATACAGACCATACATTTGCTTCGCCCCATGTGGCTTCGTTTTCGATTGGTCTTCGTTTTGCGTATTCTAAGATTCCCGCAGTCATCAGGACGGCGATTATCCAACTTAAAACAAATGCGGTATTGAGGAAGGGGAACTGTCGTCCGTTTGCGTCCCTGGTGAGTCCTACCCATATAGCAACGATTCCAAACGTAGCGACGGTTGACGTAATCATCGCTCCGTAAAATTTTGTTACTACTACATCAACAGGCCGTTTTTGAGCCACTTTTTTCTTCCCCTCGTGAGTGGTTCACAAGTAAACTTTTGCTCACTTTGAGCATAAGCGCTTATCTAATTTTTACCACGACATTTTAGCTGTCTACACATCGTGGCACCCTTCTTAAAGAAAAGGGTGAATCATAGTATTTAAGTTTATTTCTTGTTGATTTGTTTATTACAGAAGTTAGCGATTAATGCGGATTTTTTGGGTAAATTTATGTCAGTATTCCGTGCTTCCAAACTTAAATTAGATAGGTCATATTTGATGAGTGAAGTGCTCATGTTTAACCAAAATTGATGTTCTGTAATTAAAGTCCTCTTTTCTTCAAAATGAGGTTCTTTAACTAGGCGAAGATCAAGAATAGAGCACTATTCTAGGAGTGGCAGTTCTGATCTTTAGCTTTTTATTAAGAGTAGATCTGTTGAATGAAAAGAGGGTACTCTACCGAATGCACAGATTCGATTATAAAAGATTTGAACGTATTGCTTTGTTTGCTAAAGAAAACAGTAATGTTGTTCTAGAAATAGATACCTGCCTTGGAGGCTGCAGTGGTTGAGATACCTGATTATTTATTAGAGCGATCGAGAGAGGCTCGAGCTCGTTTAACAGGTGCTGCACCTGCGAGCGACAGCCAAAGTGACTCTTCTGAGACAGCAGTTGTTGCAGCTACCGAATCTGCTCCGGCTGCGCCAGTATCTGCTCCACCTGAGATTGAAAAAGTTGAGCCTCCTAAACCGGTTGCTCCTTGGGTTATTGCTGCTAAAGAGCGAAAGAAAATCCCAGTTTGGATGGCCCCTGTAGCACTTTTCCTTCCAATCTGGGCATTTATGATTTGGGGTACTTTAGAAGCCCCAACATATGACGAGGAAGGACCAATAGCTGCTGGTGGTGCTGTTTATGCTCAATGTTCTGCGTGTCACGGTGCAGGAGGTGGCGGTGGAGTTGGTTATCAATTGAATGATGGCGAGGTAATAAAAACATTCCCTGATGTTGAAAGCCATGTTGCTTGGGTGGTGAATGGTTCCTCTGCTGCTGGGACACCATATGGCGACCCAAACAGAGAGGGAGGGCAACGGATCTCGCAGAATCAGGGTGTCATGCCAAATTTCGCAGCACTTGAATCTTACGAAATTCTTGAGGTTGTTCTCTACGAACGAGTAACGCATGGCTTACAAGATGCAGGAGAGCTTGAGGCTTATGTTCTATGGGTGGAGTCGGGTGCGATACCTGATTGGGAACTTGGGATTTCTCCGCAATCAATTTTCGCTAACTTTCTTGAGTTCCTTGAAATGAACCCAGAAGCAAAAGAAGCTTACGAAGAAAACTTAGAAGAAGCATCTGGGTGAAATAACGTGCAATCATAGTAATGTGATTGATCCGACTGATACTCAACAATGGAAAGAGCTGTCTGAGCATAGTTCGTTGCTTGAAGTGGCAAGCCTGGAAGAGTTATTGAATGGAGACCCTTCGCGCATAGAGGATTTATCCTTTGAAGTCGGGAGTTTACATGTTGATTTTTCGAAGCAATTAGTTACCAAAGATACAATTGATAAGCTTGTGGCTTTGGGAAATGAACTGAAGCTTTCAGATAAGATTCATGGGTTATTTGCTGGTGAAATTGTAAATGCTTCCGAAAACCGTCCCGCTCTTCACACAGCTCTTCGATTCTCTGAAGGCTCAGACGAAGGTGTAAGCGGAGTCGTAAGAGATGAACTTGAACGAGCCAGCGACTTTTCCCTATTAGTCCGATCTGGGAAATGGGTGGGTGCAACAGGTAAACCTATTACCACGGTTATAAATATCGGTATAGGCGGGTCACATCTGGGGCCTCTTATGGCAAACGCTGCTTTACGTCCTTTCAGGAAGGACTCAATTAAGTCTGAGTTTGTATCAAACATTGATCCAGCAGACATTGATTCCAAATTGCATTTGCTTGACCCTGAGACAACTTTGTTTATTATCAATTCAAAATCCTTTACAACTGCAGAAACGATTACGAATGCTGAAGCCGCTATTCAGTGGCTCATAAATTCACTAGGAGCTGAGAGAGATTCTCTTGAACGGCATGTTGTTGCTGTTACAGCTAATTCCAGCGCAGCAGAAAGTATGGGACTCCCAAAAGAAAATATCTTTACAATATGGGATTGGGTTGGAGGAAGATTTTCTATCTGTTCTTCGGTCAGCCTTGCAGTAATGATTTCAATAGGACCTGAGAATTTTCAGCTTTTGTTAGATGGGGCAAACAGCATAGATGAGCATTTCAAATCGACTGATTTATCGGAAAATATTCCTGTTCTTATGGCATTGATTGCTATCTGGAATAGAAATTTTTTAGATTATGGAAATCATGCATTGTTGTCTTACTCCGAAGACCTAAAGTACTTTCCCTCTTATCTTGAACAGTTAGAGATGGAAAGTAACGGAAAACAGCTTCGTGTTGATGGAGAAAAGGTTACACATCACACCAGTCCAGTTGTTTTAGGAGGTATTGGAACGGATGCTCAACATAGTTTTTTTCAACTTCTGCATCAAGGAACAACAACTATTCCCTCTGATTTCATAGTTTTTTGCAAACCTTCCATATCATCAGATGCTCTGTCTGAAGATACTTTTCTCAAGCAGCACGAGATTCTCGTCGCAAATTGTTTTGCCCAAAGTAAAGCGCTTGCTATTGGTTCCGGTCGTGAATCAGGGGAGAAAAAATCTGATGGAAACCGGCCAAGCACAACTATTTTAGGTACCCGCTTAGACCCATATACACTTGGACAACTTGTGGCACTCTACGAGCATAAAGTGTTCACGATGGGCGCGATTTGGCACATTAATAGTTTCGATCAAGACGGTGTTCAAATTGGTAAGTCACTTGCAGCAAGTATTGAAAATGATCTTTCTCTAGCTGAAGACTTCTCAGACCATGACGCCTCTACGCAATCACTTCTATCCATTTACCAGCAACGGCGAGGGATATAGCTTAAAGGAAATGAGAATGATGTTATTTCTGAACTATCTCAGAAATTGTTTCTTCAGCTATTTCTAGAGTCTTTTCAATAACGTCTTTTGTGTGTGCAAGGCTTGGAAATAAGGCTTCATAAGGGCCTGGAGCTAAAGCAACCCCTCTTTTTAGCATTCCATGGAAGAACTTTGCATAGATGCCATTTTCTGCCGCTGATTGAGCTTCATCAAAATTGATTGGCTTTGACTTGGTGAAGAAAATACTCAATAACGTTCCTACTCTAGGAACTACTGCTTCAATTCCAGCATTCTTGAATATCTCAAATAAACCATCGCTTAAGTTCCTGGCCGACTCAGTCAGTGCTCCATAAGCAGCATCGTTATTGAGGATGTGTAACTGCGCTATTCCTGCAGCAGTGGCAATAGGATTTCCCGATAGGGTTCCTGCTTGATACACATCACCTAGCGGAGCAATATTGCTCATAATTTCTTTTGAGCCGGCATATGCTCCCATTGGCAGACCTCCGCCAATAACTTTACCGAAACACCAAAGATCAGGCTGCACTCCATACCATTGTGAC
This sequence comes from uncultured Candidatus Nemicrothrix sp., assembly GCA_913046155.1. Lineage (GTDB taxonomy): Bacteria > Actinomycetota > Acidimicrobiia > Acidimicrobiales > UBA8592 > UBA8592. Next base: position 5,225 of record CAJWRY010000043.1, read on the forward strand.
GCTCCACCTTTAGACAGCCTGAAACCTGTAATTACTTCATCAAAGATAAGCAGAACGCCTTTGCTGTCACAGGCTTTGCGAAGTTCGAGTAGAAAATTTGGGCTGGGAGGCACGATTCCCATGTTGGCCGGAAGGGGTTCAAGAATTAAAGCCGCTATAGATTCATCAAGTTCGGGAAGTTCGTTCCAAGGGGCAACTATCGTATCGGCTACTGCACTCTTCGGAACTCCTGCGGACCCTGATATTCCTTGATTAGCTACTCCGCTTCCCCCAGCAGCTAAGAGACTATCCGCATGCCCATGGTAATGCCCAGAAAACTTCATTATCTTGTCTCGTCCAGTAACTCCTCTTGCCAGACGAATCGCAGTCATTGTCGCTTCTGTACCGCTGGAGACAAGCCGAACCATTTCGACTCCTTTTACTCGATTGCAGATTTGTTCTGCAATCGTAATTTCAGCAAGAGTGGGAGCCCCATACGTAGCTCCGTTGCCTGATGCTTGCTGAATTGCGTCGATAATTTGAGGGTGGGAATGGCCCACGATCCCAGGCCCGTAGCTCATTACGTAGTCTATGTAACGAGTCCCTTCACTATCCCATACATATGGGCCTTCAGCTCTACTGACAAAGTATGGAGTACCACCTACTGATCTGAATGACCGAACGGGAGAATTAACACCACCTGGTATGACTTGATTGGCACGAGCAAAATAATCCTCATTTAGAGACATTCAGCTATTTCCTTTGCGAAGTAAGTCAAAATAAAGTTTGCTCCCGACCTTTTCACAGCAGTGAGTTGCTCGATAGCTACTTGTTTGTCATCTATCCACCCTTTTTCTCCAGCAGCTTTGATCATGGAGTATTCACCCGAAACGTGGTATGCACCTATCGGAACATCGGTTAGTTCTCTGGCCTGAGCGATGATATCTAAGTAGGTTATAGCTGGCTTGACCATAATCATATCTGCGCCCTCATCAAGATCTGCCTTAATTTCATTCATTGCTTCTCGCTTATTCCTCCAGTCTTGTTGGTATGATTTTCGATCACTGTTCTCTAACGAGACATTCACAGCTTCACGGAACGGGCCATATAAACCGGACGCATACTTAGCTGAGTAAGCCAAAATAGGAATGTCGACATTATCGGTTTCATCGAGTGCGTTTCGTATAGCTGCTACTTGCCCATCCATCATTCCGCTCGGGGCGATTACATCAGCACCGGCGTTTGCTTGCGCGACAGCAATTTGTTTATACAAAGCTAGTGTCAGGTCGTTATCTATTGATCCATCATCGTTCACTACACCGCAATGGCCGTGGTCTGTGTATTCGTCCACACAGAGATCTGACATTATGACTAAATCGTTTCCAGCGATACTCTTACAATCAGCTATCGCTTGCTGCACGATACCGTCTGGGTTCCAGGCTTCTGAACCGGTTGAGTCTTTCTTTTCTGGAATTCCGAAGAGAATTATGCCTGGAATTCCGAGATTCGTAATCTCATCTATTTCGCTTTTCAGAGATTCTCTCGTGTGTTGGAATATGCCAGGTAGCGAAGCAATCGGTTGGGCTTCAGTGATTCCTTCGCGTACAAACAAAGGTGCGACAAAATCATCGACGTTGAGAGTTGTTTCAGATATCAGGCGTCGGATTGCTCCATTTTTTCTGAGCCTTCGAAGTCTGTGTAATGGGAAAGTCACCTCTTCAGTATAAGAGTGTGTTTCTTCAGTTAGACCTAGAACCTTTGTTACGTTTAGTTAAGTAAATCACGCAAACATTGGATGATGCCTGTTGAGTCGTGGGGATTCGATTCACGGTATACAGAAAGGTTTCTTCTTTTGATCTCTTCTGATGTTACTGGACCGATTGATATGAGCTTTTTGGGTAGGTTCTCTTTTCCATACATTTCAATAAAGTTGACTACAGTTGATGGAGAAGTGAAGACTATGTAATCTGCATTGTAGTCATGAAGATCAAATGGTTGAAAATGCTTCGGTTTAATTGTTTTGTATGAATGAATAAGATCCACATTCCAACCTTTTTCTTTGAGTACTCTCGGCAGTAGTTCTCTTGAATTTGTTGCTACAGGAAGCAACACTTTATTATTTGCTTCCGGAGAAGGAAATACTTCTAGTAGCCCTTCAGCGATCTGCTTATTTGGACGAAGGCTAACCCTGATGCCAACGTTATTTAATGCTCTTTCGGTACTAGATCCGATAACTGCTATTTTAGGAAATTCTTGAATGCCGATCTTATTTACAGCTTTTACAAACTCAGTTACACCGTTTGAGGAAGTAAGAATGACCCATTCATAGTTTGAGAGGCTCCGAATCGCATTTCTAAGGGAGGCTCCCTGGTCGTCAGGCAAAGCGATTTCAATAGTCGGACGTGAGATAACGTTGAAACCTAAGTCAATTAATTCTTTAATTAACTCTTTGCTTTGGCTGTGGGTTCTTGTAATGACAACAGTTGGCTTTGTGTTGTCTGCGTTGGGAGTGGAGCACATTATCCCTTCTCTAATCTGTTGAGTAATTCGTTTGCTACTAATTTCCCAAGATTTCTTGGATCAGAACTGATCCTATTATCGTGAAAGTTTTTTCCGGTTTTGCTGTCTGAAAGGAAAGACCGTATTCGTATTTGGTTTCCTTCTAGTGTGGCGTGGGCGCCGACTGGGTGGCTGCAGTCTGCTCCAATTTCCTTGAGAAAGGACCTCTCAATATCAACTAAGTTACGAGTTGATGGGTTCTCAATTTTCTTTAATGTATTAATTACATCAAAGTTGTCCCTCAAACATTCAAGTCCTATGGCTCCTTGCCCTACTTGAGGGACCATGACATCAGCTTCAAGAATTTCAATAACGTCCGGAATTAATCTCAGTCGTTCTAATGCTGTAGCAGCGATGATTATGGCATCAAAACTTTTAGCCTTTTCTAGTCGAGTATGGATATTCCCTCTCAACTCATGGAACGAAATATCAGGCCTAATTTCAGCGAGTTGAGATTTCCTTCTGATTGACCCGGTTGCTACTCTCGCTTCTGGTTTGAGGTCCTCTAATGTGCTCCCTACTAACGCGTCTCGGGGATCTCCACGGTCCGGAACAGCTGCTAGAACAAGTTCAGAAGGTGTATCCGAAGGAAGGTCTTTTAATGAATGAACGGCGAAATCTGCTCGCCCATGGATCACGCATGATTGAACTTCTTTCACGAAAATACCCTGTCCACCAATTTGATGAAGTGGACTTACCTGATCTTTATCCCCATCAGTTTCGACAATCACCGGTTCAACTTGGTATCCATGTTGGTCAAGTAACGCAGCTATGTGATTTGTTTGCCACATGGCTAGCGGACTTCCGCGCGTGGCCGCCCTTAATTTCATTTTTATAGATTACTAGAGATTAAAGAGTTCACGAAGTGCGTCTGCTAAACGTTCACCCCGAGGCGAACCAGCTGCCTCATTAAGCGAAACAGTAGGGTCGTGAAGTATTTTTCCTAATATTCCTTGTGTGAGAGATTCAATCGCATCGCGTTGTTCGTCGGTAAGGCTTTCAAGCCTTGCTTCGTAACGTTTCAATTCAATTTGGCGGATCTCTTCTGCTCCTTCTCTGAATTCTGCAATTAGCGGGGCAACTTTTCGTGCTGACTGCTGATCCAGAAAACGATTAGTTTCTTCATTTATAACTAAGCGGGATGTGGCTAGATCTTGTTCTTGTCCTTTACGATGTGGTTCAACAAATTCTTGAAGATTATCCATGTCAAGTAGCGAAACACCTTTAATTTCAGATACTCCGGGATCTATATCACGGGGTATAGCAATGTCAATGATTAGTAATGGTTTATTGATGTGCTGTGATAAGTCATCCTTCGAAAGAAGAATGTCTGTTGCTGCCGTACTAGAAATGAAGCAATCAAATTTTTTGAGTGAAGATGGGATTTCATTAATTTCAATAGCTTCACCACCAAACTTCTCAGACATTTTTTGGGCTTTTGCGAAATTCCGATTTGAGAAAGCGATTTTACCAGTATCAAGTTTTGAGAGGGCGTTCGCCATTCCCTCGCCCATTTCGCCTGCGCCTAAGATAAGAATGTTTTTGTTCTCTAAACCTTTAAGGTTTTCTTCTGCCATCTCAATCACTGATCGAGCTATGGATGGAGCTTGCTTCGTAAGATGTGTCTCGGTTCTTATGCGTTTTCCTACTTCAAGGGCTCGGCGAAAAGCAGCGTTTATGGTTGTCCCGCAAGTATCTTCGATTTGAGCGGCCTGCCAAGCAATTTTTACTTGGTGTTGTATTTCATTTTCTCCCAATACAGCAGAGTCCAACCCACAGGTAACAGAAAAGAGGTGTTTCACTGCTTCGTCCTCGTAGTGTACGTACAAGTAATCGTTGAATTGATCAGCTGAAAGGTCGGATAGATCTGAGAAGAAATCACGAATGTCTTGGTATGCTCCATGAAATTTTTCAGCGAAGACATATACTTCAGTCCGATTACAAGTGGAAACTAAAACAGCCTCGCTTATGTGCCTTCGAGACTTGACGCTGAGCAACGCCTTGGGAAGATCTTCATTAGACACCGCAAACGACTCAAATAAATCGAGCGGCATAGTTCTATTGTTTAATCCGACTACTACAAGAGACAAACTGTGATTCCTTGTCTTTTAACTTCCCATTTTCTTGTACTACCAGCATCGCTGATACGAAACACTCGTGCCAAACCAAAACCACATAGATTCTGAGCTGAAGTACCTTTCTTCCTTAAATCTATCGGCTTTTAGCTGTTGTGATAATTAGTTGATAGAAAAATTACCTAGCTAAGAAAAACAATTGCAACAAACTTGCGAAAAGGATTATTCCAATGAGAACAAAAACGGCTAGAGAGGTTGCTTTTCTCATGGTTTTTCCTTGATCGTAATCATGGCTGGTGTTTCTTGGAGAGGTGACCCATTTTCAATTTTTATCTGTTGACCTTCGCTAGCCCTTATCTCCTCTGCAGCAGAGCGACCAAATGCGCACAACGATAAAAGCCCAGAAGAGTCAGAGATAATTCCTATTTCTGATTCCTGTATCTGATTAAATGCGTTGACTTTTCGGACTGTGCGAACCTTATCTCCTATATGAATAACCAAGTTTTCGTTAAAGCCTTCAATATCTTCTTGAGAAATGTTCAGTTGGAGGTTCCCAAAGTGATCTTGCCAGAGAACTTCGGCGACAAGGAAGTTTCCCTCCATGGAGGATACGGGCATCAAACCTGGCTGGAGAGAAAGTTCTGGTATTGGAGTCCCTAATTCTTTAATCGGCACTCCTGTGCATAAGTGGGCAGCTACTGGAGCAAAGATATCTCTTCCATCAAACGTTGATGAATATGTCGGGATATGAAAATTGGGGTTATCCAATTCAATCGCTGCGGTAACATCACCTAGCATTGCAATAGCCAAAGCAAGAAGTCCATTATCTGGGCCTACGAAAACGTATTCGCCATCGTTGATTTCAATCGCAACGGCACGCCGATCACCTCCGACACCAGGATCTACGACTGCTAGCACTATGCCTGGTAGAAGATATTGAGACGCACGTGCTAACGCAAGACTTCCAGCCCGAATATCATGCGGCTTGATTCCATGAGTGATATCAATAACGGACACTTCATCTGCAATTGAATGAATTACAGATTTTACGACACCGACAAATTCATCTTTATTGCCATAATCACTGAGAAAACTGACTGTGCTGTAATTATTCGATACCACAATTAAATTGTATCGCTACAGGCTTCTCATCAGCCTAGTTAGGTTGGATCTATCCAGTCTGGTTATAACGGCTAGCTAGAAAAGTGTTTATATCGTCTTCTCGAATTCTGTATGATTTTCCGACCCTAACCGCGCCTAAATCTCCAGCCTTTATCAATCTATAAACTGTCATTGAGGAAACTCTCATAAGGTCAGCAACTTCACCTACGGTCATGAAGTTTGGAAGCGATGCGTTTTCCTTTTGCATTAGTA
>CAJWRY010000044.1 GCA_913046155.1 uncultured Candidatus Nemicrothrix sp.
CCGTCGCTCATTGGTACTATTTCTCCGCCAACTTGAAGGACCATGTCTCTGAAACCTTCAAATTCCGTTCGGAGCGGTTCAGGCTTTGCAATAGCGAAACGGATCATATCCCCCTCCGCTACACCACGGAATTGCGAAATGCCTTCCCATGGTGTGGGGGCATTTGCATTTTTATGGAAGGTGAGATCAGCAAGTAATGTGTCAGCAACTAGTGAACCGTTTTCGCCAGTTGCAATAGTGAAACGTTCTTTAACGGGAGATAGCCAGTTCACCAAATGATTTGTAACGACGTTATTTTCCAGAAGGCCAGTTACTGCAACAAGATCCTCATGGTTTCTTCCCGCCTTGTGGGCAGTATGAGCAGAAATATCGGTGAAATTTGCTGCACCAACCCAGGTTGTAAGATCCAAGTCATGTGTTGCAAGATCTTTGACAACGCCAACGTCTTGGATTCTGTTCGGGAAAGGACCTATCCGTCGAGTCGAGATTTGGTAAAGGTCACCTAATTCACCTGCTGCAATCCTTTCACGCATGCTTCGAATAGCGGGGTTGAATCTCTCAATATGTCCTACAGCGCCTATGAGGTCAGCATCGTCAAATGCCGCTGCGATTCGTTTTGCAGCGTCTGAATCTATTGCAAGCGGCTTTTCAACCAATGTGTGAACCCCTGCTTCGCATAACTGAAGCGCTACTTGCTCATGATCGCTTGTCGGGCACGCTACTATTGCAAGGTCAATTTTTCGGTCAATAAGCTTTTCTACAGAGGATACAATCAGTGATTCATCAATGTTACCGGTGCTATCTCCAGCCGGGTCAGCGATACCGACGAGTGTTACGTTATCCGTTGAGGACATCACCCGCGCATGATTTTTTCCCATCATCCCGAGTCCGATAAGTCCAGCTCTTAGCGCCATGAGTTAATGACCTCAACAATCGTATCCAATTCGTCTTGTGTCAAAAGTGGGTGCACAGGTATCGAGAGAGCTTGCTGAGCAGCTGCTTTGGTATTAGGAAGGTCAATCTGTTTGCCGAAAGAAGGGAGCTCATGAACAGGTATTGGGTAATACACTCCATTGCCGATCTCTGCTTGGTTCAGGTACTCTGAGAGGTCGTCTCTCCTATCCGTTGTGATGGTGTATTGATGATAAACATGCTCTGCGTCACTGCTCGCTGTTGGGACAGTAACTGTTGACAAGTTCTCACTAAGGAACTTTGCGTTTTTCTGCCTTTTGGTGGTCCGCTCGCGCAATTTCTTAAGTTGCACACGCCCTATAGCTGCATGGATATCCGTCATGCGATTATTAAACCCAACCACTTCATTTTGGTATCTGATCTCCATACCTTGGTTCCTCAGCAACTTAGCTTTTCTTGCTATCTCATCATCTGAGGTAACGATCATACCGCCTTCTCCGCTAGTCATGTTTTTTGTTGGGTAGAACGAGAATGCTGCTGTACCGAAGGTTCCAACGGGTTGAGACTTGTAGGTAGCTAAGTGGGCTTGAGCAGCGTCTTCAAGCAATGTTAGGCCTTTGCGCGAACATATTTCGGTAAGAGGGTCCATGTTTGATGGGTGACCGTATAGGTGTACAGGCATTATGGCAGAAGTGTTTTCAGTAATGGCTGCTTCTGCAGCTTTTGGGTCCATTGTGAATGTCTCAATATCAATATCAACGAATACTGGTGTTGCTCCACAAAGAGCTACAGCGTTAGCTGTTGCAGCGAATGTGAAAGAAGGAATGATTACTTCGTCGCCACATTCAATACCTGACGCAAGCAAACCGAGATGTAAAGCTGAGGTTCCTGAGTTCACGGCTATGCAGTGGTGACCCTCCATAAATAGAGAGAATTCATCTTCAAAGGCAGCTACCTCGGGCCCTTGAGCGATCATTCCGCTGTCTAATACTCGCATAACAGCTTGCTTTTCTTCTTCGCTAATAACGGGTTTTGAGAGACTGATCACCTTATTAATCTACCTCTAGATTGAGTCGTAAACCGCATCTCAAAGAGAAACTATGAAAGCAGAAATTCTTTTACGTTATGACCTTTACTTATAGATTGTTAATGCATGTATCCTTTAAAAAGTTAGAAGAGAGGGATGTTCTATGGAATTAGGTCTTAAAGGCAAACGAGTAATTATTCCAGCTTCGACGAAAGGTATTTTGCGGCGAGTTGTTGACCAGCTAATTGATGAAGGTTGCGACGTGGCAATATGCTCACGGTCCGAAGATACAGTTGCACGAACACTACGTGAATTATCTGGTGGCAAGGGAAGTGCCATCGGTCGAGCTTGCGATGTGAACGATAAAAGCGATTACGAAGCTTGGCTGGAGGAGATGGTTGAGCAATTAGGCGGTGTAGATATTTTTATTCCCGGCGTAAGCGCAGGTGGTGGTGCTGACAGCGAACGTAATTGGTGGAAGAGCTTTGAAGTAGATGTTCTGTCGACGGTTCGCGGTTGTGAAGTGGTTATTCCGCACATGCGCGAATCTGGGGGAGGAGCAATTACATTTATTACTACGACTGCTTCAGTTGAAACTTTCGGTGGGCCTCAAGCATATAACGCTATGAAGGGTTCTTTGTTGGTATATGCCAAACAACTTTCCCAAGAGGTCGGAAGAGATGGAATACGTGTGAATTGTGTATCACCTGGCCCGATTTATTTTGAGGGTGGCGTTTGGCAGATGTTGAAAGATACTATGGCCAAATGGTTTGCAAAGGTTGAAAAAGATCACCCTTCTGGTCGACTAGGAACACCTGAAGAGGTATCAAATTGTGTGCTTTTTCTCTCGAGCCCAGCGGCAAGTTGGGTTTCTGGTACGAACCTAATAGTGGACGGTGGGTTCACAAAACGAGTTCAATTTTAGTAGGTAACTATGGAAGTTATACGAAAGAATAAAATCGTTCGAAGTAATCCCGAGAAAAACCCCAATGGAACGCCACTTGAGAAGACACCAGAAATTGATTTGGGAACTCAGATTATTCCCAAAGATCGCTACATAAGTAACGAGTTCATGGAAAAGGAATGGGAAAAGATCTGGACTAAAGTGTGGCTATTGGGCTGTCGCGAAGACCAAATTCCCGACCCAGGAGACTTTATTTGTACCAATATCGGTTCAGAGTCAGTGATAATAGTTCGTCAACATGATGGCGGACTCAAGGCATTTCATAATGTTTGCATGCATCGCGGAAATCGACTCGCAGATGAAGGTTTAGGTCATGCTGACCCCTTTGTTTGCGGGTATCACGGTTGGAAATATGGTTCCGATGGGACTTTCGTTGAAATTCCTGATCTAGAAACATTTCCGCAGGGGAAGCCTCCTTGTAGCGGCTTATCAGAGTTACCATGCGATACGTGGGCATCATTTGTATGGTTTAGTCTCAATGCCCAGGTAGAGCCATTGGAGGAATATTTAGGAGAACTTATCGGCCACTTTGAGCCTTACCACTTTGAGCGGATGGCTATGACTCGTTGGGTCACAGCCGAATGGAATTGCAATTGGAAGGCTTCTGTGGATGCTTTCGCTGAGTCTTATCATACAGCTCAGACACATCCGCAACTTCTTTGGTATCTGGAGGACCTTGACCTCCAGATTGATTTGTACGAGAAGCATAGTCGCTATCTTGTTCCATTTGGTCTTTTGAGCCCCCGAGTCGATTCGGTGGGAGAGATACCCCCACCATTGAAAGCTATGTTGCGAGGGGCTGGAATGGACCCAGCTTCATATGAAGGGTCAATGAATGATATTCGTGTTGCAGTGCAGCAATATAAACGTGCCACGCAGGAGGAACAAGGCAAAGACTTTTCAGAGTTGCATGATGAGCAACTGACGGATGATTATAACTATTTGGTATTCCCTAATGTGACGACAAATACGCATTCTGATGACCTCATGCTTTTCAGGCATCGCCCCCATCCAGATGACCCTAATAAAATGTTCTTTGATGTGTGGATGTTTGAGTTAATCCCTGAAGGAGAGGAATGGCCACCGTTACCGAAACATGATTTCCGCCCTGCGGGAAGTACTCGTTCTTTGGGGATGGTGATTGACCAGGACGCATCAAATTTAGCTACTGTTCAAGAGGGAATGAATAGTGCTGGGTTCCCAGGTTTGTGGCTATCTGACCAGGAGCTAAGGCTCAGACATTTTCACAAAACTATTTCTGACTATCTAGAGGAGTAGTGAAGGTTAGTAGGGCAGATGAGAGGTAAGATAGTAAAAATCAAACTGTCAGGAAGCTTTTAATGAGTAATAATCGTGAAGTTGTAATTGTTGATGCAGTCCGTTCAGCTACCGCCAAGCCCAATAGCAGGCTCTCACGATTCCATGTCACTGACCTTCTCGGTGATGTGTTGCAGTCATTATTTGAGAGAAACAAAGTTGACCCTAGTGCGGTTGATCACGTTGCAGGTGGTTGTATCGCTCAAGTTGGTGAGCAGGCGAATAATGTCACACGTACAGCATGGCTTGCGGCTGGGCTCCCTTTGCACGTTGGGGCCTCAACTACATCCACGCAGTGTGGATCTGGTCAACATGCGAATACGTGGGCTCACTCTCTCATCGGGGCTGGAATGGCTGACATTGTTGTGGTTTGTGGTGTTGAATCCATGTCGCATGTTCCGATGGCATCACAAATACCTAGAGATGCGGATGGGAAAGCTTATTTAGGTGACCGATATACGGACAGGTATAAAGAGATGTATGACCCTACAAACCAACTTGAGGGAGCTGAGCGAATTGCGTCAAAATGGAATTTGACTCGTGAGGAGTTAGATCATTTTGGTGTGCGTTCTCAAAATCGAGCAGCCATTGCATGGGATGAGGGGCGATTTGAAGGCCAAATCATTCCATTTGATGTGCATGGTGACGGTTCAGATATGCACGTGCGTGATGAGGGGCTTCGGGAGACAACCTATGAGGGTTTAGCGAAACTTAAACCCATTGCAGGGGTTGGCTACTTTTCGGAACCTGCAAAATATCACACTGCCGGTACTGCATCTCAGCTTGCCGATGCTTCTTCAGCGCTACTTGTGATGAGTAGAGATAAAGCTGATGAATTAGGGTTAACGCCTATGGCAAGAGTGATTAGTTCCTGTCTCGTAGGGAGTGACCCTGCGTTGATGCTGACAGGGCCAATCCCAGCGACCCAAAAGTTACTGTCTGATACGGGCTTAACAACTGATGATATTGATATCTTTGAAATTAATGAAGCATTTGCTGCAGTTGTACTTGCTTGGGCAAAAGAGATGAAGCTTGAAGTAGACGATCGAGTTAACCCTAATGGTGGGGCAATCGCGATAGGTCATGCATTGGGGTCAACTGGGCCTCTTCTAATCACGAAAACTGTGCATGAACTTCAACGTTCAGGTGGAAAGTTTGGTCTAATAAGCATGTGTTGCGGTGGGGGATTGGGTACCGGAACGATTATTGAAAGTCTTTAGTATTTGACTCGGTCTTTTGAATTAGGTTATTGAGCATGCGGGAAAAGATGATTACATGCGCTGGGAGAAGCGCATACCAATAGGCTCTGCCAAGGACCCCTTTCGGCACAAATAGGGCCTGCTGAGTCACTAATGAATCACCGTTGTCTAACCGTTTAACATTCCATTCAAGCCATGCATGACCAGGAACTTTCATTTCGGCTAACAGCTGTAACCGGTTCTCATTTATTGAGGTGACTTTAAAGAAATCGACTGTGTCACCGACTCGTAAATCTGTTGGATGTCGTCTTCCTCGGCGAAGCCCTACGCCACCCAACAGTTTGTCAACAAAGCCGCGTATTGCCCATAGCCAATTGAACGCAAACCATCCGTTATCGCCGCCTACAGAACAGATCGTTTTCATCAAAGATTCTTCGGATTCTTGTGTTATCGATTCTCTTCTATCAACGAGTATCTTTCCGCCTGACCAAACAGGGTCTGAAGATTCAGGGATAGCTGGGTCTTTGAAACTACTGGTATCAGACCACCGAGTGGGTATCTCTAACTCTTTAATTCTTGCGAGAGCTTTCCCGATAGCTGCCTCAAGGCTATCCCGATTTGAAAGCGAGCTGGTTTCTGTATCTTTGTATTGTACTACGACATCTGTGGTCAATGAATCAATCAGAGCTCGAGCTAGCGTAAAGGGAAGTGGGCTAACCAAGTTGACCCAATGTGAGGAGAGACGTGGCGTGAGGACTGGAACGGGGAGAATTACTCTTCTTCGAAGGCCAGCAACTTTGGTGTAGGCGTGCATCATTTCTCGGTAGGTGACCACCTCTGGCCCACCTATCTCAAGGATGTTGCTTTGAGGTGAGTCGGTATCAAGAACGTGGAGAAGATTCTCCAAGACATCCCCAATTGATATTGGTTGACATTTTGTCTTCGTAACCCAGCGTGGGACCACCATGACAGGAAGAACTTCGACGAGAGATCGAAGCATTTCGAATGACGCGCTACCGGATCCGATAATCACAGCTGCTCGTAACTCAGTCACTGGGGTAGGTCCCGCAGCAAGTATTTTCCCAACATTTTGTCGGCTTTGCAGGTGCAGAGACTTGGCCAAGTTGTCTTCTCCAAGTCCACCGAGATAAACAACTTGTTTGAGTTCACTTTGGTGGGCGGCTTCTGCGAAAACGCTAGCCATGTTCTCCTCAGCCTCTGCGAAATTTCGCTGAGCTGTCATCGAATGAACAAGGTAAAAGGCTCGATCGGCATCTGCTAGAGCAGTCAATGTTTGCTCTTTATTTTGCAGGTCAGCCTCAACAATTTCCACTTGACCCGACCACGAACGGTTAGCCAATGATTCTCTAGATCTTGTAACGCATCGGACGCTATAACCGGATTCCAGTAACCTAGGAACAAGTCGACCACCAACGTAACCAGTTGAACCCGTAACCGCTATTAGTTCATCTCTGCGCATAGATTTATCCTAATGGGTATCAGGACTTGCCAATCATTCGGAGAGCTTCCATCCGAGATGACATATCTTCGCGAAACACTCCATGGACTGCGCTCGTTACTGTGCTCGAGCCGGGCTTTTGTACACCTCGCATGGACATGCACAAATGCTCTGCCTCCACAACAACGATCACGCCCCGAGGTTCTAAAATTCTTTGAAGTGAATCGGCAACTTCGGTTGTTAAACGCTCCTGAACTTGAGGTCGTTTAGCATAGCCATCAACAATGCGAGCGAGTTTGGAGAGGCCGGTGATCCTGCCATTTGAACTTGGTATGTATCCTACGTGCGCTTCTCCTATGAACGGAAGAAGGTGGTGTTCACATAATGAATATACAGGAATACTTTTGACAAGAATCAACTCATCGTGGTCATGCCCGACGTCAAATGTCTTTTCTAAGTGATGCGACGGATCTTCTAACAAGCCGCTGCACACTTCGGCATACATGCGGGCGACACGTGCGGGGGTATCAAGGAGACCATCGCGTTCGGGGTCTTCGCCAATAGCGTGCAGGATTTCAGTAACTGCTCGTTCTATGCGTTCGTGATCAACCATATTCATTGGGGATAGGGGGATAATTCCATCAAAGCATCTTCTATGCTTCTGTGCCAAACAGCCAACGATTGAGTATATATAGTCAAAGATAGAATAAATAGCGCAGGATTATTAGATATGAAAGTCAGACACTTAACAGATGCTCAATTTGGAAGCATCATTACAGAGATTGATTTAGAAAATCTGACTAATGAACAGTCTAAAAGCATACGTTCCCTTTGGAATGAGCGGGCACTGCTGATTTTTCCTGAAGCTCATCTATCAAAACAAGGTCAAGATGACTTTGCTTTGATCTTCGGGGAACTTGAATTCCCTCGAACAGCGATAAGTAACGTAGGCAAAAATGGCTTCATTCATAAAGAGCCAGATGATGATGTCGTAAAGGTTATCCGAGGTAATGAAGGCTGGCATCACGACAGTACCTACATGCCTATTCAGGCTTTAGGAGCTGTATTCAGCGCAGATATCGTCCCTGATAAAGGTGGCCTGACAGGGTGGGCAGATATGCGAGCTGCCTACGCAGCTTTGGATATAGGAATGCAAGAAAAGGTTCAATCCCTATCTGCGTATCACTCGTATTATTACAGCCAAGGCCGTGATGGTTATTTACCCAATGAGCAAAATGATGATGGTACTTATAATGCATATGGTTTCCATGATGGTGAAGCATGCCTTCGCCCCCTGGTTAAAATTCATCCAGTTACGAAGCGCCCAAATTTACTTATAGGGCGTCATGCACACAACGTTACCGAAATGGGCTCAGACGAATCAGAAGAATTTATGGATGGGCTTAATCAATTCGCTTGTGCTGAGTCAAGGACATACTTTCACCGGTGGCGTGAAGGTGATGCTGTTGTTTGGGACAACAGGCGTCTCATGCATAGAGTGACACCATATGATATGTCGAAACCTAGACGGATGTGGCACACACGAATAGCTGGAAATCCAAATACCGAACTTGCTGAGAACTACAGATAACATTAACGGAGCTATTGAGGTTTATATATGAAAAGGCCAACCGTAGATGAAGCTCTCAGGGTTCTAGAAGTCGGACGAGATGCAACATGGGACGAAATACGGAGTGCTTATAGGGATAGCGTTCGCTCAGTGCATCCAGATATCAACACAAGTCAAGTCAATAACAATCTCGTTATTTCCCTCAATGAGGCTTATGCGACCTTAGTAGCAGTCACTGATAATGGGAAAAAGCCTATTCCTGTTGAGGAATCACCCCCGCAGGAAGAGCCGGATGCGAAAAGTGTTGTGCGTTTTTCTGATAGTGCTCATCCCTTCGATTTAATTCTTGATGTGAGCCATGATGTCGGTGATGTAATTTATGTCAGTGAAGAAGAAGGACTAGTGCAGGTGCTGATAGATGCTGGTAAACGCACTGAATCTATATTGCTCGTACAAATTGATAACAGTGTGCTCCCTATCCAAGTGTTATTCACACTTGAGTTGCAATCTGGTGACCAGCCATTAGATATTGTTAATTTAGTATCAAAATTTGGGGATTTTGAAGCTATCTAACGTTAAGCAAAGAAGTTCTTTGCAGCGTCCCAAAATTCAGGGCTGACTATCTTTAGAGAACCAACAGCTTCTTCGAGAGCAATAGTTACGATGCTCCCATTCTGTAATGCAACCATTTTCCCGTACTCTTTGTTCTGTGCTGCATCAATCGCGGCTATTCCTAACCGAGTTCCTAGGACCCTATCAAATGGGTTGGGTGATCCGCCGCGTTGAACATGGCCTAACACTGTTACACGTGTTTCAAAGCCGGTTCTGCTCTCAATCTCTTTCGCGATGACATTTGAGATTCCCCCTAGTCTCTTATGCCCATATTGATCTAATCCGGGTTCACGTAATTCCATTGTTCCTTCTTCAGGTAGAGCACCCTCAGCTACAACAACAATTGAGGCATACCGGCCGGCGTTATGCCGTCGTATGAGAGACTCAGCAACACTGTCAATGTTGAACTTTTCTTCAGGGATAAGGACTAGTGTTGCTCCGCCAGCCATTCCTGCCCATGCGGCTATGTGGCCAACGTGGCGGCCCATTACTTCAGCGATCATTATGCGGTCATGTGACTCAGCGGTTGTATGAAGCCGGTCAATTGCCTCTGTCGCAATATCAACAGCTGTTGAGAAGCCAAATGTCATTTCTGTTCCACCAATATCGTTATCTATTGTCTTAGGGACCCCTATGACATTAACAACGTCATCATTTTGGAGTTCTAATGCGCACGACAAAGTTCCCTCACCGCCAACAACTATTACCGAGTCAATATCGAGCTTTCTGCAGACATCTTTGACGATGTCAGTCCCTCCCTCAAGCATGTAAGGGTGATCGCGTGTAGTTCCGAGAATCGTTCCACCTCGAGGGAGAGTGCCACGCATACGCTCAACGGTTAACTCTTCATATCGTTGGTCGAGGATTCCTCTCCATCCATCGTGGAAACCAAATACTGTCGTTCCATAATGTCTCTCTGCCTTACGAACTACAGCGCGAATAACAGCGTTCAATCCTGGGCAGTCCCCACCGCCAGTTAGAATTCCAACATTCATGCCATCTCCCTATTCGTCGCAGAAGTAACTGACGGTGACATGTTTACTGGCCTTCTGCTACCTCTCTAGAACGTTCTTGAAGGTCCGCAACAGGAGTTATAACTGCAGTGCCTCTCGCAATAATCGGGTGAAGTCCATTGTGGATATCATCTGCTGAGTCAGCGTCAATAATATAAAACGACTTGTGCCCAGGCCCATCAATCCACGCACCGATAACTTCAACATTGTTCGCCTCAAGAGAGTCAACGACGGATCCAAAGGAACTCAGAAACAAATCTGTGTCGTTAATAGGGCATGTAAGTTCATTGTGGAAATGGTAAACATGAAAAATCATAGAAGCCTCCTATAAGGGAAACGATAGCGTTCCTCAGTATAGATTCAGGGTTTTGAATCAATTAACTTTCCTGTAAAGAACTAGAAACAAACATCCTGTACGTTACAAACAGAAACAAAGAAGGAGTTTGAATGTTAGTTATGGTGTCATGGGAGCTCTATCCCGAAACAAAAATGGATGCATTTGCCGCATTTAGTCAAATGTCCGAAGAGGATGATGCTGCTGATCTCGGGTTGGATGTGAAAATGATCGGTCGATGGCATGATTTAGCAGCCGGAACTGGAACAGCGGTTGTTGAAAGCGCCAGCGTCGAGGCTGTTTACTCATGGGTTATGAATTGGGCGCCAATGATCTCAGCGACCGTTACTCCAGTATTGGACGATGAGGGAGCAAGGAGTGTGGTGAAAGAAAAGCTCGGCTGAATAGGGGGTGAAAAAAAATTGAGGGAAGCTGCGTAACGCCTTCCCTCAATTTTTATTTTTATACTTTGTCCGGATTAGCTTCCCGGTGCCCGATACGCTGCGCCTTTAACCTTCTCCGCTGCAGCATCTATATCCCCTGGTGTGAGTAGAGGCGTGATGCTAA
>CAJWRY010000045.1 GCA_913046155.1 uncultured Candidatus Nemicrothrix sp.
ACGCTTGTAACGGTCACAGAGACAAACAACAAGAACACCCACACAAGTAACAAAAATAGAAAACCCCCTCTCTTGGAGGGGGCTTACTTTGGGGGGTTATTAATAAAACTAAGCGATAGATCACCAGCAGTAAAGCGTTGTGACAACACGCACACAGTCAGTCTCGCTTGGGTTTACTGGTTCTATTTCGGGTCAGTGTGGGGTCAAGAGAGGACTGAAAACAACGAGTATTGACCATTAACTACAAGTACTAAAACCCCTTATGTTTACTGGTGTGTTTTATGTATGTGCTGGCTGTGTTTATATTCGGTTCTACTTTGCAAGCAGGGGGTCGGGGGTTCGATTCCCCCCAGCTCCACACATAAAGTTTCTATTTGAAAATTACGAATTACCTAGTTAATACAGAGTTAACAGTTCTTAGCTTTACTTCCGACAAATAACAATTAGTCTTAAAGCAAATAATAAATCTAATTGGGAGATTTTATGAGTTTTAAAAAGAAGCTTCTTCTTTCATTTTTAGTTCTGACACTATTGTTCGGTGCTGTAGCTTGCGGTGACGATGACAATGATCAAACTTCAAGTAGTAGTGAAGCAAGTAGTAGTGAAGCAAGTAGTAGTGAAGCAAGTAGTAGTGAAGCAAGTACTCCTACTGGAGATTTGAGTGCTTGTCCGGATCCTATTGTGATTCAAACGGATTGGTTTCCTGAGTCTGAACATGGAGCTATGTATGAGCTCTTTGGTGATGGCGACTATTCAATTGACTCAGAGAATTTGATTGTCACCGGAACCTTGCATGACGGAGCGACTGATACCGGAATCGGGCTTGAAGTTCGAACAGGTGGTCCGGCTATAGGTTTCTCACCTGTAGCGAGCTATATGTACACAGATGAAGGCATCACTTTCGGTTATGCAAATACAGAAGCACAAGTAACTTTCTTTGAGAGCGCTCCTTTGCTTTCTGTTGTTGCACCGTTAGAGAAAAACCCGCAAATGGTTATGTGGGATCCAGAAACGTATCCTGATGTAGAAACTCTGGCCGATCTCGGTGAACAAGATATCACTATTAGTGTTTTCGGCGGCGGCGTGTTCGCTGAAGTGTTTATTGCACAAGGTATTTGGTCAGCTGATCAGGTTGATCCTTCTTACGACGGGTCTCCGGCAAACTTCATTGCAAATGGTGGTCAGATCGCTCAACAAGGATTTGCGTCCGCTGAACCATATGATTATGAAAATGTCTTCACTGATTGGGGTAAACCAGTGAAGTTGCAACTTCTTCATGATGCAGGATTCCCTGTTTACTCTCAGACGGTAGCAATCCGATCTGCGGAGAAGGAAGAACTTGACTCTTGTCTTAAAGCATTCGTTCCAGTGGTTCAAAGGGCAGTTGTGAGCTTTATTGAAGATCCCTCGACTGCTAATGGCATCATCATTGATGCTGTTGATACGTTCGGAAGCTTCTGGGTCTATAGCGAAGGCTTAGCTGAATTCTCAGTACGGTCCCAAGTGAATCTGGGTCTGGTCGGTAATGGACCAAATGGCACAGTAGGAGACATGGAAGAAACACGAATACAAGATGTGATTGACATTATGGATGACGCTGGTATAGATACCGGAGGAATAACCACGCAAGATATCTATACAAACGAATACATTGATCACAGCATAGGTTTTTAGTTTCCTTCAACTTCCAAAGAAACTATCGGGCTCTTGAAACAGAGTCCGATAGTTTCTTTTTTGAAATTAGTACGACTAAATATTTAAACCCTGTAGTTGTAGACCCTCACGCAGTCAAAGAGCTAACTGTCGCAGCTTGGATCGTTACAGCATGAAGGGTTCTCAGTTTTTTTCTTTTGGCCTTTGGGGCGTGTTCCTTTTTCTGTGACACGACCATTCGTCTTTCTCATTTTTGGAGGTTTACCCATACATGCAACTTTAGTTGCCAAAAGACAAAAAAACGTTAAATAGATACAGCGTCGGGTTGGTAATCAACAAAGTTAAGAATACATCGTATCGTTTTACTTATTTCCTCTTCTTCGCTGTCGTACTCTTCAAATTCGTAACTTTGATTCTCATACACATCTTTTAGTTTATTGAAATCATCTTCATCCATTTCAATTTCAAAGTATGGTTCAGAAGCAAAGCAACCTCCTCCGCACTGTTCTCTTGCAGATCCAAAAATCAAATCATCATCGTTCAGCTGAATGGCAGCTTTGACATATTTTTTAACAATGTCTTGATCTGAAGTACCGGAATGCTTTTCCTTTAACTTCTCTATAACTTTCATGTGGGTGTCTTTTAAAAACAAACTAAATTTCATATTTGCCTCTTACTATTTTGTTAAACACTTCCCCATGTCTAAGCCCATACTGCCACTTGCAAATATTTATGTAAATACATCAGAGCAATTGGTTTAAATTTAGAGATATTTAATCTTTTGCTTCAAGGTGAATAAATTCTGGAGGTCCAGTTAAAAAAGGCTCAAGGCCTTCAAACATGCCGGTTTCCGTCCTCCAAGCAAGATAGGCTTCATAATTTTCTCTAGTTTCCCACTTCTCCCAAAGGACGATCCGGTCAGGGTTGTCTTGATCCACGAAGGTATTTATGCTGATGTTCCCTTCGAAAGCTCTCGTATCACTGAGTCCCTCTAGTACCGCTGGAAGTAGTATTTCGCCCATACCTTCCTTGCAGGGAAAGTATGCCATTGATGTATGTGCCAATATCTGCTCCTTAGCGCTCGTTAATAGTTACGTTAGTTAGAGGAACCTTAGGTTAGATCGAATATAAGGCTTATCCATAAGCGACGTAGCCACCATCCACATTTAAGCCTATTCCATTAATGAAACTGCTCGCATCTAAGCTGAGAAATAGTGCTGCATGCGAGATATCTTCAGGCAATGCCAATCTTCCCATAGGACTGAAACTTTCATAATGTTCTTTTAATGCTGGGTCCTCTTCCATTAAAGGAATAGTCATACCACTCAGGATCGTTCCAGGATGAATGCAATTAGCGGTGATATTTGGAACAAGTTCTTGAGAAAGAACGCGAGTCAACCCTTCTAGTGCATGCTTACTTGCCGTATAACCAGCTAAACCTGGAGACGAACGCAAAGTCACTGCCGACCCTATATTGACAATTCGTCCCACAGGTCGTTTCTTCAGTTCAGGTATAGCCCTTCGGCATAACCGCATCGCTGCACCAACATTCAAATCAAAATGCATATTCCAGATTTCGTCTGTGAGTTCATGCACCTCTGAGTAAATGACTCTTCCAGCATTGTTTATTAAAATGTCAACCTGACCAAAATTCTCTAAAGCGGCGTCAATAATTTTTTCAGCGGCATTGGTTTCTGTCACATCTTGAGGCATCGTGACAACGTTTTCGACCCCTTCCATTGCAGACTCCAAGCCATCGGCATTGACATCTACAGCGAGAACCTTGGATCCTCGTTCTGTAAATAATTTAGCTACTGATTCACCAACCCCACTAGCGCACCCTGTCACTACGGCTACTTTCCCGTCAAGACGGTATCTATCATCCATATATCCCCCAATATTTAGAACTATTTAAATTGAACTTGAGATTTCAAGCAAATCTCATCTCAGTATTCCAATAAGATCAACTAATTATTATCAAGATGTAGTTGACGTGATTGATATCGCCAACTGAAGCGATTGAAACAACCAGGCAGATCAAGATCCTCTTCAATATCAGCTACTTCTTGGTCAGTCAGATCAGCTATTTGTAGGAAAGTAACGATGCCTTTTTTCTTTAGACCCATAATAGCTATCGGATCTAATCCTTTAATTTGTGTGAGATTATCTGGAACTAGGTCCTCCAACTTCACTTCTTTACGGACCTCATCTTCCTTTTTGGTGATTGATGATAGCGAATGCTCTAAAGTAGATGAACCTGAGGTGCCTACAATAGATTCGACTTTAGTGATTGCACCAAAAGGAACCGGATCAGAAGACGATAAAGGCCTGTAAATCTCATCAGCGGGAACCGGTGTAGGAGGAGAGGTAGTAGGACGAGAAACCTCAGGATTGGTTTTGGGTTTTGGAGGAACTCTATGTTGTGTGTGTTGGTCTTCTATCGTTGAGAAAGCCATTGACACGATTCCCCTCAAAACTGCTTTCATGCTAATACCTCCAACTGAAAACTTACTAGACAGGTAACCTGAGCCCTAATCATCACTCATTTCTCGTAATGTAAAGAATGCACTTTCTATGTAAACTTTTCGCGTGACCGATTTTTTTGAGAGTGCTTCTACAGGACCCATACAGGGAGATAGATTCGGGTCGGCAGCCAAGGACTACGCTGATCATCGAAAAGGGTTCCCCGATGCGGCCTTTGATGAGTTGCAGAAGCTTGGAGTGGGTGAGCCTGGTCAAAGTCTTTTGGATCTTGGGTGTGGAACTGGAACTTTGGCTCGAGGATTTGCGCGAAGAGGATGTGTTGTGACGGGCGCTGATATTGATCAACGCATGCTTGATGAAGCATCACGACTTGCACATGATGAACAACTTGATATCACTTGGCGTCAGGCTCCAGCTGAGAATACTGAATTGCCGTCAACTTCATTTGATGCTGTAACCGCTGGGCAGTGTTGGCATTGGTTTGATCAAGAAAAAGCGATTGTCGAATGCGCTCGCCTCCTTAAACCGAATGGAAAATTAGCAGTGTGCTGGTTTGATTGGATCCCTTTCCCAGGAACCGTCCCTGGGGTTACCGAAGAACTGATTGAATCCCATAATCCGGATTGGCAATTAGGGGGAATTCGAACAAGAGATGATTATTACAACTTATGCGAGTCAACATTCACGCAACATGCGATGAAGATCGTTGGTGAGTTTGATTTTGTTGATGAGACAACATATTCAAGAATTTCTTGGCGTAAGAGAATTCAAGCAAGTGCTGGTATTGTTGGACTTTCGCCAGAGAAGGCGCTTGCCTTTGATCAAGAACTTGATCAAATACTTATCAAAGAATTTGGCTCTGGTGATCTAGAAACTCCACATAGTGTTGTGGGTTTTGTTTTGGCTAAAAAATAAGAAGCTGTCTTATGAAATTGATTCAGCTGTTTCTATAAGAGATTGGTCCATCGGGGTTGGTTCCCAACCGAGAATCTCATAGGTCTCTTGATTTGCAACTGTTTGTCGTTCGCCAACCATTGGAAGTAATCCCTTCACTTGGTCATCAAAAAGACTCATTATCTTCAGTAAGAACTTAGGAGCCTGACGAGTTGACGCTTTTTTATACCCAGCATTTTTCAGTATTCCAGTTACTTCTTTGAAGTGGAGTGGTTCATCTGATGAGGCGATAAAGCGTTTCCCGACAGCACCGTCAGCAGTCATGGCTGACACATGGAGTTTGGCAACGTCTCGTACATCAATTAACCCAATAGTGATATCTGGCACCAGTGGATATTTCCCTTCAATGATATCGGAGATCATGGTTAAGCTTTCTCCTTCAACTTTGCCAGTTAGTGTTGGCCCCATAACACCTCCTGGATTAATTACTACGAGATCAATACCGTTTGCTTTCGCGAATTCCCATGCTGCTTGTTCAGCTAATGTTTTGCTTTTCGCATATGTTCCAATATCAGCTTCTGGATCAGACCAGGAGTCGGTTCCATAATGCCCTGAAAGCTTTCCGGAAGTGATCGCTACCGTTGATGAAGTTACAACCGTGCGCTTGATACCCGCTGCTTTTGCTGATGACAGAACACGTAACGTTCCGCCAACAGCTGGAGATATTATTTCGTTTTCATCTTCAGGGGCGGCAATGATGAACGGGGATGCTACGTGTAGAACATATTTACAATCCCTCATTGCTTCATCCCACCCCTCATTACTCAATAAATCAGTTTTGACAAATGTGAGATTTTCTACAGGAGCTACCTTAGCGATTCCTTCCCGAACTATTTCTGCTTTTTCCATTGATCGAACGGTTCCAACAACCTCATATCCCTGGCGAAGTAGCTCTGCGCCACAATGTTGACCGATATATCCTGTAATGCCTGTAACCATTACTTTTTCTGACATATATTCCTCTCAAACTTGATACCAACACTGTAATGCAAAGTATGGAGAATAAATATTTGAAACAGTCTGGATGTGTCTATAGGGAATTTTTTACTCTTCGATAACAATTTTGACAAGACTGCCATCTTCACGTCCAACAAGAATACTGTCCTCGCTAACCCAGCGGACACGACTGGTTGCCACGGATGTTCCGATTATTGCCAAGGGTAATAATTTCTGACCTGCTCTAGAGGGCGTTTTCCATATTATTGTTCTGCCGTCTGCTCCTCCTGTAATGATAGATTCACAAGCCGGAGACCATGCTAAATCCTCAATATGGTTGTTGTGTTCCGATGCTGATGCTGGCTCTGTTCCGGCAGGACCTTTGCCGCTAAAATCCCAAATGGAAAGATCACCTAGACATGCAACAGCAAGCCAACGACTGTCGTCACTGAAAGCAATTTTCTCTATTTTGGATGGATATCCCCTCATTGAAAGATCCTTGCCGCTCCATAATTTCCAAAGGTGTACCTCCGAGTCTTGGGCACCAGCGCACGCCCATTTTCCATCGGGTGAGACTTTGAGGGCGAGTAACGATCCTTTCCAATCGAAACGTTTTCTCCGACCGCTTCGTGGGCCGGAGACATCATGCCATCCGATACCTCCGTAGGCTGATATGCCTACACGTGATCCATCTATTGACCAGGCAATGGCAGTAATAGTAGAGGGCTGATCTTGAAAGTCGAAAAGAACCTCTCCGGTAGTATTAACGATGGTCAGTCTTTTCCCAGATCCAATTGCTAACACCGACTCTTCAGGTGACCATGCTAACGCATTAATCCACTCGGTCATTTCAATAGTTCCTGTATGAATCCCTTCGGAATTATAGATATGTACATGCCCGTCCTGACCCCCTGATGCCACATAGGACCCATTGTTTGACCATGCAGCACTAAGAGCGCCCATTTCATGACGGTTTAAAGGAAAAGTTGAGCCATCAGATGTGTCAACTAGTAGAACATCACCTCCAAGGGATCCTGTTATGGCTTGCTCTAATGATGGTGCTGTTTCGAGTATGCTGACAAAATCTTCAAGGTCTATTCGCCATTCAACGCCAGGTTCAATATCAGTCATGCCAGACAGGATCGAAAACTCGTTTCAAGTGATTCTCTGTCAAGGTTACGTCCGATGAAGACAAGACGATTTCGTCTTTCCTCTTCGCCCCAGGTTCCATTTGGTTGTCCATCTAAAAGCATATGGACTCCTTGAAAGACATAACGCTCTTCCATTCCAGCAATTGAGAGAATCCCTTTTGATCGGAAAATATCAGTTCCCTTTGTTCGTAAAAGATTACCTAGCCAGTCGTTGAGGCGTTCAAGATCAAGATCCCCTTCAACCTCAATACCAACTGATGTGACGGTTAGGTCATGTTGATGCTCGGCATCAGGATCAAGGAACTCAGGGTCATCCGCTAGTACCCGATCTAGAGAGAAAGCGCCTACATCCAAAATTGCATCCAGGTTCACTTTCCCGTGTTGAGTCCTGATGATAGGAGCTAGTGGATTGACTTCTTGGATTCGGGATTCGACTTCTGAAAGTTCATCATCATCCGCAAGGTCAATTTTGTTCAGCACGATCCGATCAGCGAAAGCTAACTGTTCTAGAGCCTCGTTTTCTACTCCCTCCGGTTTTTCTTCATCCAAGTGGGGTAGTAAATGTTTGGCATCAACTACTGTCACGATCGCATCTAGTTTCAATTGGGCGGCCATTTCATCGTCAACGAAAAAAGTTTGGGCAACTGGTGCTGGATCGGCAAGACCAGTCGTTTCAATCAGGATTTGATCAAACTTGTCTTTACGTCGCATTAAGTTACCTAAAATGCGAATAAGGTCTCCGCGAACGGTACAGCAAATGCAGCCGTTATTCATTTCAAATATTTCTTCTTCAGCATCGATAACAATGGCGTCATCAATGCCAACTTCACCAAACTCGTTTTCGATCACGGCGATACGCTTACCGTGTTGTTCTGTAAGAATGTAATTTAACAATGTAGTTTTACCTGCCCCTAGGAACCCGGTTAAAACTGTTACTGGTACTCGATCATCGGTCATTATTAAATAGTAATCATTCTCATTTTTATTTCAAATTATTGCTTTTAATCTTCACATCCGATTCCATCATTATCTCCATCTAATCGGTATGGATCTGATCCAGGTGATATTACGATGACAGGTCGAGCAGCCGATGGTAACTCACCGCAGTTGATATCCCCATTCGCATTAGCATCATAGAGGTCGATATCTATTCCGTTCGCTGTTTGGTAGAACTGGTTACTGGACTCATTATTTGTCTGATCTACGGGTATCGGAGGAGTTGAGGATTGTTCAGTTGACTCCTCTTCTGTTTCATCAAGATGCCATGTCGGTTCACGAGGTGGGGAAGGTATTTCTGGAATATTAGGCTCACACCCTATAGCTAGATCTCTTAGCCGTGAATATTCAGTTTCATCTATTGTTAGGTCCCATAAATTTTTGACTTGAATAACACGTATCATTAAAAAACAGGTTCCGGATGCTTCAGATGGAAGCCATTCTGCAGCATCTCTAGCTCCCTTACTTCTATTGCTGCTATACGTTACTGCGGTAAGATTCAATTCATCATTAGCAAATTGGCAGCGTTGATCGTAAGTCCATCCATGGGCCCCTGATTGCCATGCTTCTTTTTTAGAAACAATATGATCAATATCAAAATATCTCGCCTTTAACTCACCTTCACCTTCATACCAGTGTCCATCCCAACGTGAGTACCACCAACCGACACCCTCGACCTTCTCTCTCCGAAGAATTTCTTCTCGTGTAGTTAAGCCGTCTCCATCTAAATCCTGCCAACCGCAAAACTCATCTGCTGAATAAGGGAAAGTGCTTTCTGCCTCTCGATTGATTAATTCCAGTTGATCCAAAAGGTTGTTTATTTCAGGTCCTTTTTCCTCTACTTCTGGCCGAGTGGGCAGGGAATTTATTGGATCATCAGATGGTTCTTCTTCGGCTGCTATTTCAGGCCCTTCAGGCGTAGCATCTAATTTGACATCATTGTGTTCGCTGGAGGAGGGACTAATTGTTTCTGCCTCACTTGACTCTCCGCTTTCTTTGGATCTGTCAGGTATTTGATGGGAAGATGAGGTGGCTTCGGAGAGACTTTGGGGTATGTCATCATCAGAACATCCAACGATAAAGGCGAGGATAAAGATTACAGAACAAAGCAGAGTAAACCTATTTCTACATGCACGGACCATATCTTCACACAACCTCACTTCAGAATAATACGATATGCAACGACGATCTTAAAAGAATTCCTGTTGATGGATAACCATCTCTAGACAAGCAGAGGTAATTTCGCTGATGAACTTGAATTATTTTTTTGAAATCGCCGAAACACTGATTGGGAAATCATAACTACAAAAAACTCCAAAACGCTTATAACGGCCATAGTTGCTCCACCTGAGGTTCCATAATGGAAGCTGATCAGCAAGCCCACTACAACTGCTATGAAACCAACAATTATCGAGACAAGCATTACTAAAGGAACTTTCTTTACAAGAAGTGTTGCTGTCGCAGGAGGGGCAACTAGTAGACCAAAAACGAGGAGGGTTCCGATTGCTTGAAAGCTGGCGACGATACTTAGAGATAAGAGGGTCAATAATGCAGCTTGACTGAGTTTTGGTGACATGCCTAACGTCTGAGCTTTCATTTCGTTGAAAGTAAGAGCTAAAAACGGGCGGTATAAAATTACCGTGAAGATAATCACGATGCTTGTGTATATCAATTGATTACGAATATCGGTGGATGTTATGCCAAGTGAATCTCCAAAAAGGACAGCGGTTACGTTCGTTTTGAATGAACCTGCCTTCGATATGATAACAACTCCCAGTGCCAGCATTCCAACAAAGAGTAGCCCTATGGCAGTATCTTCCCGAACGGTAGTTAAGTTAGCCACGGTTGAGACTAAACCGCTCATTACAAGGGCTGCAATAAAAGCACCGAGAGCAGGACTAAATCCCCAGAGAACAGCTAGGGCTACTCCAGGAATAACTCCATGGGCAAGTGCATCGCCAAGGAACGCAAGCCCCCTCAGCACTATCCAAGTGCCGACGAGGGACGTTGCGATCACCGCTATAAGGCCTCCTATCAATGCCCTTTGCATAAATGCTGGTTCAAAGGCATCAATAAGAAAGCTCATATGTGAATGATATTACTGAAGTAATCCACTCGCTATCGCCTCGGCGTTAAATCTCACCATATCGATATAACTCTCACCTGATGAGCCAGGGTCACCAAGTGACTCTGTGTATAGAGTAATGACTTCTATACCTCCAACTTCTGCCGCAAGAGTTTGAGCTAAAGCATCTGATGCTGAAGCATCCGCAAAGATAGCAGTCACATTATTGGATCTTAGTTCTTCGGCAAGATTCGATAGTTGTTGAGCGCTTGCACTAGCAAGTGTTGAAGAACTTGGAATAATCTCGCCTAGTATTTCAAAGCTGTAACTATCTGCGAAGTAGCCAAAGACCGCATGGTTTGTGACAAGGAGTCTTGAGCTGGCTGGGATTCCAGAGAGTATTTCTTCAACTTCTGCGTCAAGATCCATTAGGTCTTGAGCGTAGCTATTAGCGGTTGAAACGAATCCTTGATCAGCATTCGGGAAATTAGCAACAAGGAACTCATTGAGTTCTTCTACAACAGTTGCCATACGTCCTGGGTCTGTGAAGAAGTGTGGGTCTATACCACCGTGGTCATGGCCTTCGTGGTCATCGTGATCGTCGTGGTCATCATGACCTTCGTGGTCATCGTGATCGTCGTGGTCATCATGACCTTCGTGGTCATCGTGATCGTCGTGGTCATCATGACCTTCGTGGTCATCGTGAT
>CAJWRY010000046.1 GCA_913046155.1 uncultured Candidatus Nemicrothrix sp.
CTTCTTGAAGTCCTTTCTCCATATCGTTTTTAACTTCTTCAGTAGCAAGAGACCAAATTTCTACTTCCTTTTGTCTTCTCTCACCGTCAGTAATGATTCCCCTGCGAAACTGTCTTTCAACTTTCTCAGCTTCTGCTTCATGCTTTTCGAGGATTGATTTCTTTGATGATGGTGTTTTAACATCATCAACTGAAACAGTCACACCTGATTTCATCGCCCAGTGGAAACAAAGATCCTTCAAAGCGTCGAGACTTGAGGCAACGGTTGCTTTTTCAAAATTTTTGGCAAGTTGCTCCACAATGCCTCCCATTTCTCGTTTGGTGACCTTTGTGTTTACCCATGGGTAATCTTCAGGTAGTGCGTGATTAAATAGAACTCTTCCCGCTGTAGTAGATAAGTAGCTTACTTTTCCATCTTCATTGTCGCCTGAGACTTGGGTTCGAGGTGACCGAAATTCTACTCGAGCATGAAGGCTAACTTGTCCAGCTTCAATAGCCCTCTCAACTTGATCTAATCTTCTGAAACTGAGCCCTTCGCCTTTTGCGCCCTCTACATGTTCAGTAAGGTAGAAAGCTCCGATTATCATATCTTGTGTCGGGACGGTAAGTGGGTTTCCATTAGCTGGAGAAAGAATATTGTGGGCAGATAGCATCAGAACTCGCGCTTCAGCTTGTGCTTCAGCAGATAGTGGCAAATGGACAGCCATTTGGTCACCATCAAAGTCAGCGTTGAACGCAGTACATACGAGTGGGTGTAGCTGAATTGCCTTACCTTCTACGAGAACGGGTTCAAATGCTTGTATGCCAAGCCTGTGGAGCGTGGGAGCTCTGTTCAGCAGCACTGGGTGTTCTTTGATTACTTCATCAAGCACAGGCCAAACCGCTGGTCGCCTTCTTTCAACCATTCGTTTAGCTGACCTTATGTTAGGTGCCATATTGTCATGGACAAGAGTTCGCATAACGAATGGCTTGAATAGTTCTAACGCCATTAGTTTCGGAAGCCCGCACTGATGCAGTTTTAAGGTAGGTCCAACAACGATGACTGAACGTCCTGAATAATCAACACGTTTACCCAGCAGATTCTGCCGGAAGCGTCCCTGCTTTCCTTTGAGCATGTCGGACAAGGATTTTAGAGGTCTATTTCCTGGACCTGTCACGGGCCTTCCTCGCCTACCATTATCAAAAAGTGCGTCAACTGCTTCTTGAAGCATTCGCTTTTCGTTATTTACGATTATTGCTGGTGCCCCTAAATCTAAAAGCCTCTTGAGTCTGTTATTTCTATTGATAACTCTTCGATAAAGGTCGTTGAGATCAGATGTAGCAAATCTTCCACCGTCAAGTTGAACCATTGGCCGAAGTTCAGGCGGGATTACTGGAACGACATCAAGAATCATTGCTCTTGGATCATTGACCCTATTTCCGCGGTCATCCCTTCGGTTAAAAGAAGAAACAATCTTCAACCTCTTGATTGCTTTTTGTTTTCTTTGCGCTGACAGGGGCTTTTGGCCTGCTGGAGGGTCAATTGCTTCCCTCAGTTTTACTTCTTCTTCGTCAAAATCTAGTCGTTCGACGAGTTGGGCGATTGCGTCAGCTCCCATTCCGCCTTCAAAATAGTCGCTGTATCGGTCGACTAGTTCTCGCCAAAGCATTTCATCTTCAATAATTTGACGAGGGAAGAGACCTTGGAACTCTTCAAATGCTCGTTCACAGAGATCTGCTTCTGCTTCGGCATCTTCGATTATGAGCTCTTTATCTTTTTTTGATTGTTTCTCAACTGCTTTGAGTTCTGCTTCGTTTCCTTCTTCATTTTCTAAAGAAGCTAATTCTGCTTCAAGGTCTTCTTCTAGCTCTTGAATTCTCTCGTCCCGCTCTTTGAAAATAGCTTCCTTTTCTTCAAGCATTTCGGTTTCAAGTTCAGCAAGAGCTTCATCGCGCCCGTCAACATCAACCCAGGTGACAAGGCTTGCCGCAAAATAGATTACCTTTTCAAGCTGTTTAGCTTTCAACTCTTCACGTGGCTCAAGCCCCATTAAGAGATAAGCCAGCCAAGACCTTGTTCCTCTCAGGTACCATATATGCACGGCGGGGGCAGCTAATTCGATATGCCCCATTCTTTCTCTACGAACTTTTGAGCGAGTTACTTCTACTCCACAGCGCTCACAGATTATGCCCTTGAATCGGATCCTTTTATATTTTCCGCAAGCACATTCCCAATCTTTTGTTGGGCCAAAAATTTTCTCACAGAAGAGTCCATCTTTTTCGGGTTTCAGTGTTCGGTAATTTATAGTTTCAGGTTTCTTTACCTCTCCGTTTGACCATGTGCGGATTGCGTCAGCTGAGGCAAGTCCTATTCGGAGTTGATCGAATTCATTTACATCTAACATTCTTATATCTCTCCTAAATCCTTATCGAATTCCGCTTGCACGAGCGGCTTCTCGGGCTGCATCTTCTTCATCTGATCCTCGTTCGGGTCGAGAGATATCAATTCCCAAGCCATCGCTGGTTCGGAAGACATCCTCGTCTATTTCGCGCATCTCAACTTGATCCCCTTCAAGGTCTAAGACCTCAACGTTTAAGCAAAGTGACTGCATTTCTTTCACTAGAACTTTAAAGCTTTCGGGAATTCCAGGTTCTGGAATGTTTTGACCCATGACAATAGATTCGTAAACCTTTATTCGGCCTAGAACGTCATCAGATTTAGTTGTTAGTAACTCTTGCAAGCAATAGGCGGCGCCGTAAGCTTCAAGCGCCCACACTTCCATCTCACCAAATCGTTGCCCACCAAACTGTGCTTTACCTCCAAGGGGTTGTTGGGTAATCATGCTGTATGGACCAGTTGACCGAGCATGGATTTTGTCATCAACTAAGTGGTGCAATTTAAGGACATACATAAAGCCCGTCATTACAGGGTTATCGAATGGTAAACCACTCCGACCATCATAAAGCTGCACTTTCCCATCGGACCCTATTAGCCTTTCACCATTGTCTGATTCTGGGTTCAAGTTTTCAAAGATTTGTTGGATTGTTGGATGTTTCCCAGCTAAGTCTTCTTCATCCCATTTTGCACCATCAAAGACTGGTGTGGCTAGAAATTTAGCTGGCTCAGTTCTAGGTCGTGTTTTTCTTGCAGTGTTAGAGATCGGGTCGTTTCCTACCGCATTCCCATTTATTTCCCAACCCCAACGCGCTGCGTACCCGAGGTGAGCCTCGAGGACTTGTCCGATGTTCATTCGCGAGGGTACGCCGAGGGGATTCAGAACAATATCTACGGGTGTTCCATCTTCCATGAAAGGCATATCTTCAACAGGAAGGACTGTAGAGATGACACCTTTATTTCCGTGTCTTCCTGCGAGCTTGTCTCCGACGCTAATTTTTCGCTTCTGTGCCACATATACTCTGACAAGTTCATTTACCCCTGGTTGGAGTTCTGCACCGTGTTCTCCGTCCCTGACAAATTTATCAACTGCGATCACAGTTCCTGTCTCGCCATGAGGGACGACTAATGACGTGTTTCTTACTTCCTTAGCTTTTTCACCGAAAATTGCTCTGAGGAGTCTTTCCTCGGGCGTTAATTCTGTTTCACCCTTAGGAGTAACTTTTCCAACTAACACGTCTCCAGGTCCGACTTCAGCTCCAATTCTGATGATGCCATCTTCATTTAAATCAGCGAGCATTTCCTCTGAAATATTAGGGATGTCTCTTGTGATCTCTTCTGATCCAAGTTTTGTATCTCTGGCATCAATTTCGTGCTGGTGAATGTGAATTGAAGTGAGTACATCGTCTTTAACTAAGCGCTCACTGACAATAATGGCATCCTCAAAGTTGTATCCTTTCCAAGGCATAAACGCGACTAGAAGGTTTTTCCCAAGCGCTAGTTCACCAAGGTCAGTTGATGGTCCATCAGCGAGCACATCTCCTTTACGTATACGATCTCCCTCTTGTATCAATGGCTTTTGATTGATGCAAGTGTCTTGGTTTGAACGCTGAAACTTTTTCAATTTGTAAGTTTTTCTGCCAAGTGTCTTTTCAGCTTCGTACTCAACTGTGATTGAATTTCCAGTTACCTCTGCTATGGCTCCATTACCCTCTGCAATAATCATATCTGCAGCGTCAAAGGCTGCTCTTTGCTCTATGCCGGTGCCTATATAAGGTGCCTCTGCTTGAAGCAGTGGCACTGCTTGGCGTTGCATATTTGCTCCCATAAGTGCTCGGTTAGCATCATCATGCTCGAGGAATGGGATCAACGCTGTTGCAACGGAGACAATCTGCCTTGGTGAAACATCCATAAGTTGAACTTCCTCGGGCGCAACATATGATATTTCTGTTGTTGCTCCGAAAAAGACCTCTTGTTCAAGAGCAGTCTTTAAACCTTGAAGAGTTGCGGCTTGTGGCGATCTTCTGACTAAAACTCTGTCGCGCACGAAATTGCCCTTTGAATCTATTGGAGCATTGGCTTGTGCAACCACATATTCTTCTTCTTCGTCTGCGGCTAGGTATCTAACCTCATCTGTAACGCGACCATTCTTTACGACACGGTAAGGGGATTCAATAAACCCGAAATCATTGACTTTTCCATAGCTGGCTAGGGCACCTATCAAACCAATATTTGGGCCTTCTGGCGTTTCTATTGGGCACATTCGACCGTAGTGACTGAAGTGAACGTCTCTTACCTCAAATCCGGCTCGCTCTCTAGATAAGCCTCCTGGTCCGAGCGCTGATAGTCTTCTCCGGTGTGTAAGTCCAGACAGTGGATTTACTTGATCCATAAACTGTGATAGTTGCGAAGTACCGAAGAATTCTTTGATTGATGCTACAACAGGTCGGATATTAATTAGAGATGTTGGGGTTATACCTTCAACATCTTGGGTTGTCATTCGTTCCCTTACAACTCTTTCCATTCTTGAAAGGCCTATACGGACTTGATTTTGAATTAATTCTCCAACGCTTCTAATCCTTCTATTAGCAAAATGATCCTGGTCATCTAGTCTGTAGCCTGGTTCAAATTTCATGAGATGCAAAAGATAAGTGCATGTAGCTATCACCTCGGATGGGCTCAGCACTGTTGCATCCTCGGCTGGTCTTTCTAACTCGACTCCGAAGAGTTCTTCTATTTTATCTATTTCTGGTCCGAGCTTTCTATTTAATTTATAGCGACCAACTCTTGAAAGGTCGTATCGTCTACTTTCAAAAAAAGCGTTTCGGAAGTAGTTTCGAGCTGCATCAAGATTCTGAGGCTCACCTGGTCTTACTCGTTTGTAGATCTCAAGCAAAGCTTCTTCTTGGATATTTTCATCAGAAACTTTTTCAAGTTCTTTGAGATACTGAGGCTCAAGGAAGTCAAAGTGTTTTACAAAGCTCGGGAGGAAATTTGGGTGATTCTCCTCATCAAATCCTAACGCTCTCATGAGTGTGAAAATGCTTAGCCTTCTCTTTCGGGCTATACGTGTTCCAGCGGTCGGGTCTTTTCCTGGCTTTTGTTCTACGTCAAATTCAATCCATTCACCTCGGTATGGATGAATGGTTCCAGTTACTAATTGGTTTCTAGATAAATTACGTAGGCGGTACCGTTCTCCAGGTTGAAAGATAACTCCCGGTGAGCGCACAAGTTGAGATACAACTACACGCTCGGTTCCATTAATAACGAATGTTCCGTCTTCAGTCATCTTGGGGAATTCGCCAATAAATACAATTTGCTCTTTAAGCTCGCCAGTATCGCGGTTTCCGAATCGTGCCCTCACAAGAATAGGTGATGTGTAACTAATTTGGTTAGCTTTGCATTCGGCAACGGTATATTTCGGTCCGGGATTAAGATCCTCGTCTCGGGGATCAAATTCAAGTTCAAGTTGAAGGGTTTCAGAGAAGTCGGTGATTGGGCTAATGTCTCTGAAGGTTTCAGCTAAACCTTCTTCTAGAAACCACTTGTATGATTCTCTTTGGACTGCGATTAGGTCTGGAAGTTCCAGCACTTCATCAAGATTTGCAAATGAATAACGGTTACGGATTGAAGACAAGAATGCTCCTTGGTCATGGAAAGGGTTGATGGTCTGTTCAGCGTTTGTTACGCTTTTCTCGTTTAGAGCAGTGAGATAGCTACTCCTCCGGTTTTGTTGGGTACGCGCAGGCAACAACATCCGCTGTTACCTAGCAGTGGGCAGAACTTAAAGTCTATGTCCTATTTCGACAAACACAAAGCGATTTTTGTCCAAATTTAACTTCAGAACGTCTTTCTCGCTCATTTTTTGCTTAATCTTCTAAAAAATTCATGTTTTTAGAAGATTAGGCGTCACCCGATAGATTTTATTGGAGTTCTACTGAAGCTCCAGCTGCTTCCAAAGCTTCCTTGGCTTTCTCGGCATCTTCCTGAGAAGCACCTTCTAGCACCGCTTTAGGAGCTGACTCAACGAGTTCTTTTGCTTCCTTTAATCCCAAGGATGTAAGTCCACGGACCTCTTTGATTACGTTAATCTTTTTGTCACCAGCTCCGGTAAGAACTACATCGAATGAATCCTTAGCTTCTCCAGCATCGGCCTCTCCAGCTGCTGCTGGAGCTGCTGCAACAGCTGCGACTGGCGCTGCAGCTGTAACACCGAATTTTTCTTCAAACTCACTTAGGAGTTCGCTTAGCTCTAGGACACTCATGTTAGCTATCGCCTCAAGCACCTCTTCTTTGGTAGTCATAATTTAACTCTCCTCATTTTCGTTGGCATCGCCATCGATCTTATTATTTTCAACTGACTCTTCTTCATCAGTTCCTGACTCCGAGGAATCTACACTTTCAGAAGTTTCTTCTTCAGCGTCTCCTGATAGAGCTTCCTCATCAGACTCAGCATCAGCAGCTTCCTCATCAGACTCAGCATCAGCAGCTTCCTCATCGGACACAACATCAGCAGTTTCCTCGTCAGTTCCTGTTCCCGCTCCACCAGCTTCAATGAAGGCAGAAAGCGCATATGCAAAATTTTGTGGAACCGCATTTAAGAGGGACGCAAATTCTCTCAGCGGTGCAGCCATTCCCCCAGCTAGACGTGCAAGAAGTTCTTCACGAGGAGCGATCTTTGATAGTGCTGTGATTTCTTTAGTGGACAGTAATACTCCTTCAAGCATTCCCCCTTTGATTATTAGATCTTCGTGGTCCTTTGCAAAATTTGTTAGGGCTTTTGCGATACTGACTGGATCACCGGAAGAGCCATCAGGGCGAGTTCCCGTAAAGGCTATTGCTGTAGGTCCAACAAGCAATTCTTCAATTTCCAGATTTAATTCTTTTGCTGCGACCCGTACAAGAGTATTTTTATATACCTTGTATTCCCCGCCTGCTTGTTTCATAGCGGTTCTCAAAACTGCCATATCGGTCACATCAAGTCCTCGGTATTCTGTCAGAATGACTGCTTCTGAATTAGAGAACTTTTCTTGCACTTCTGCAACGATTGCTATTTTTTCCGGTCTGGGGTCTCCCATGGGAGATCCTTTCTGTCAGTACTCCAAAAAAAATTGGAGTGCGCCAAAGGCAAACACTCCATTAGTCTGTTTACCTCGTTCGGCAGATTTTCATTAAGCACTAGGTGCGCCGAATTTCTTTGGCTTTAAATTTACTCATCTAACATATCGTCAAATTTTGCGGTAACAACATAAAGCGTCAGAATTACATGGATTAGCCGTTTGGGATTTAGAGACTATTCTCGTCAACTTTCACGCCTGGGCCCATAGTTGAGCTAACTACAACTTTCTTTAGATACTTCCCTTTTGAACCCGATGGTTTCACTCTTTGAAGTTCTTCAATCACAGTCTCGAAGTTAACCAAGAGAGCCTCCTCATCGAAACTCGCTTTTCCAATGGGAACGTGAACATTTCCAAATTTATCTGTTCGGTATTCAACCATCCCGCCTTTGAACTCCTGAACTGCTTTGGCGACATTATCGGTGACCGTTCCAGTTTTAGGATTTGGCATCAATCCTCGCGGTCCGAGCGCCCGCCCTAACTTCCCTACTACGGGCATCATCTCTGGAGTCGCAATGGCAATGTCAAAATTGAAGTTTCCTTTTTCAACTTCATCAGCCAAATCGCTATCTCCGACAAGGTCAGCTCCAGCCTCTTTGGCTTGCAGGGCCGCTTCTCCCTGTGCGAAGACGGCTACACGCACATTCCGTCCAGTTCCTGATGGGAGAGCAACCGTGCCTCGTACCATCTCTTCTGCCTTACGTGGGTCAACACCAAGTCGACAAACCAACTCAATGGTTTCATCAAATTTCGCAGTCGCTAATTGTTTGGACATAGCCACAGCTTCATTTGGAGCAAAAGTAGCTTCTCTATCAAAAGCCTTTACTGCGTTGTCGTATCGTTTTCCGTTTGCCATCGAACACATTCCTTTCGGGACTTTGAGCCCATATGTGATTCTCCCTCGTTGATATTCTTCACTTAGTTGAGGTGTTCAAAGTGATGTGCTTCTAATGAACTTCAAGTCCCATGCTTCTTGCAGTACCGGCAACCTGTAACTTTGCTTGATCTAAATCATTGGTATTTAAATCTGGCATTTTAGTTTCAGCAATTTCCGTAATCTGAGCATCTGTAACTGACCCAGCCATTTCTCTTCCAGGATTCTGACTGGCTTTGTCAAGGCCAGCAGCTTTCCGAAGAAGAAATGAAGTGGGTGGAGTTTTTGTAATAAAAGAAAAGGTACGGTCAGCGTAAATTGTTATCTCAACTGGTACTACTTGTCCGCGTTTATCCTCAGTCTTTGCATTGTACTCTTTGCAAAAATCCATGATCGCAATACCATGAGGTCCCAGCGCTGTTCCAACAGGGGGTGCAGGCGAGGCCTGTCCTGCCGGAATTTGAATTTTTACGACTGCAGCGATTTCTTTTTCTGCCATTTCCATTACTCCTGAATAAATTTTCAGCAGACGTCAATATACCCATAAATTAGCGAAGTAGCTCACTTAATAACGTCCTTCTTGAAATGAAGGTGAAATATTTACTTTTTTATAAGTTCCGAGTCATGAGAGATATCTATCAGTTCGGAAGCCTTCCGCTGCTCAATTCGATTATGGAGTTCAGCGATAGTAGCACTAGCGGTATTTTTATGAACCGGCGGATAGATAGCATGGATCAAACATGCCGAAAATGCTTTAAGTAAGCTTGTAGAAACTTTGACAGCAAATTTAAAATGCTCAAAATACGTTTGACCAACACTTGCCGGATGGTCAGTAATCTTTTCTGAAATGCGCATACTTTGAACCTAACACTGTAGAAGCGCATTGTTTTATTAAATCATTGCATAATATTTATATTTTTTAATATAAATATCTAAATTATTGCTATATAGAGCATATTATTATTAATTATGGATGTTATAGATAAAAAAATTATTGAACTTCTGCAATTTGATGCAAGCCTAACTGCAAGAGAAATAGCAGAAAGGGTTGGATTAACGACAGCTCCGTGCTGGCGCAGGATTCAACGGTTGGAAGCCGAAGGAATAATTGCTGCCAAAGTAGCAATAATTAACCCAGAAAAAGTAAATCTATCTGTTTTGGCACTAGTGGAGATACGCACTAATCGCCATAACGCGGAGTGGTTAACGGGATTTACTTCAGCAATAAAGAAATTTCCTGAAATCATTGAAGCGTATAGGACAAGTGGAGAAGTTGATTACATGCTCAGAGTCGTTGCTCCCAATATGGAAACCTATGACCTCTTCTACAAAAAGCTTGTAGAGGAGGTCGACCTCTACGATGTCAGAACGCATTTTGTCATGGAGCGAATTAAAGCGACAACTGAGCTTCCCCTTGAATACTGCTGAGTCAGGTACGAGGTTATAGCTTGGCTACTTGTGCAAACTCTAGCTCGACAGGAGTTTCGCGACCAAAAATATTTACAAGCACTTTAAGTTTCAGCTGATCCTCATTAATTTCAATGATTTCTCCAGAGAAATCGGCAAATGGACCTTCCTTCACTCGTACGGTTTCCCCTTGTTCATAACCCATTCGCGGCTTGGCTCGTTTTACGACTTGCCCATCGGCTTCACCGGCAGTGCCTAGGAAGCTTTCAACTTCCCTTCTAGGGAGCGGTGAAGGTTTATTTGCTGAACCAACAAATCCTGTGATTCCTGGAGTGTTTCTTATGACATTCCAGACTTCATCGTTCATTCGACACCGAACAAGTATGTAGCCAGGAAACATTTTTTTCTGGACTTCAACTCTTTTACCCTGTTTAAATTCGACAACGTTTTCAAGCGGGATGACAACTTCATGGATTGAATCTTCTTTATTCATTGACTGAATACGTTGAGCTAGATTACCTTGAACCTTATTTTCATAACCAGACTGTGTATGAACCACATACCATTTTCCGGGCCGGTCATAAGGACTGACTAATTTAGGAGCTTTTTCATCTTTCTCATAGACCAGGTCATCTTCAGTGATAACTGCTTCGTCACTATTTAGATTACTGTTTGAGGACTCAGACTGGCCTGAGTCGCCCTGAACCTGCGAGGTATCATCTTTTAATTCTTCACTAGATGCAATATTTTCCATTGTTCTTTCCGTTCAAAATACAAATTAACGTTCAAATAACTTAAGCAGGCCTTCGCCAAAGCCCCAATCCATAAGAGCAATCATAGATGTTATAACCACCAGAGTAACCAAAACTACAATTGAGTAATTGATAACTTCAGATCGGGTGGGCCAAGCTACTTTTCTCAACTCAGACCGGACCTCAGAAAGATAGCGCCGGAATCCAACTCTCTCTTCCTGCTGAGGCTTTCCTGCAGGTTGCCTGCGCGTGGCAACAGGGGTTCCATCTTCCCCGAGTTCGCCTCGCTTCTTTAAAGCTCTCTTTTGTTCACGATTTAGAGACATACTTTCCTTGCCTGTTCGTC
>CAJWRY010000047.1 GCA_913046155.1 uncultured Candidatus Nemicrothrix sp.
TCGGACTCAGGGAACCAGTCTGTCTGGATCACAAGTGGGTCCGGGCACGTCGCTAAATCTCCCGAACTAGCTTCCTCTGCGGCACCTTCACTACTACTACTACTACTACTACTACTAGAACTGTCGCTTGAACTTCCGCTACTTGAGTCATCATCGTCGCCTCCGCAAGCAGCGGCGATCATGCCAAATATAGCGAGAAGGGCAAGCATCAACTTCCATGTTTTACGCATTTTTTCCCTCCACGTAATAAGTGAGTCGGTATTTTTTCCGACTAGCGATACAACTTAGTCGTGTTATTTACTTTGTGCCCATCAAACGGAGAAAAGTTTGTGAACATTGTGTTACATAGATTATTGGACATTGACACGGGAAAATAATAGTCATTACTATGAGGTCGGAGGAGAAATGCCAAAGCAGATAGACGAAGATCTTCTAATCCAAGCTGCTGCAGAGGTTTTTGCAGAACGAGGCTATGCCGGGGCTGGAGTTGCTGAAATTGCAAGGCGAGCCGGCGTTACTACAGGCGCTATTTATAGTAGATATTCAGGGAAGTCAGAATTGCTTTTGGAAGCACTAAAAAGGTCATTTGTTCTTCATATTGGAGAAGCTATATCGTCAGCAATAAGCGGTGAAAACAAAGTTGGAAGTTTTGTTCAAGATGGCGGTGGCATTAGATCAATTGGGCTGGTGGCGAGCGATGAATGGAAAGCTCACGATGCGTTGTTTCTTGAAGCAGTGGTTGCGAGTAGACGCGATGAAGAAATAGCAACGATGCTTTCTGAAAGGCTAGAGAAGGGGGCGGCTTTTTTGGCTAAAAGAATCGACACGCAGAAGGCAGATGGGCCTGTGGATTCATCACTTGATACCGATGCGCTCAAAACCTATGCTTTGGCTATGCGGATGGGCTTTTCAGTATTGCGATCGTTGGATTATAAAATGCCTGAACCAGAAGAATGGCAAAAGGTACTAAACCAAACACAACGTAGTATTCTAAAATCAGTGGGAGAAGAAAAATGACAACAACTGAACCAAGAACCGAGCAAGAAATCCTTGATAGAGAATCTATGGATGATGTGGATGCAATCGCTGCATTTAACCCTGACCCTGAAGAAGTCCTGCATGCTGTGCAGGACCAAGCTGATGCATTATTCACCTGGGACTACTCAAAGGGTTCAAGGCCGAGGCTTGACAAGCTTTATGAGAAGGCAAAAGTTTCACAGTGGAATGCACAAACTGATCTTGACTGGTCAATAGAAGTCGATCCTCTTCAAGCATTTAGCATCTTTACGGAATCATCGAATGTAGGTACAGGCCATTGGACAGAGCATCCCGATTCTCCAGCTAAAAACTGGGGCGATAAGGAGTGGGATCAATTCAGTATTGAATCCTTTGCCTGGCGGTTGTCCCAGTTCAAACACGGCGAACAAGGCGCATTGCTTTGTACTGCGAAAATTGTAGAGACAGTTCCATGGATTGATGCCAAATACTATGCTGCAACGCAAGTCGTTGATGAGGCTCGACATGTGGAAGTCTTTGAGAAGTACATTGATGAAAAAATTGGTGTCCGGTATCCAGTTAACCCTCACCTTCAACTGCTCCTCGATGACATTATCAATGACAGTCGATGGGACATGACCTATCTGGGTATGCAAATTATGGTTGAAGGCCTTGCCCTAGCTGCATTTGGGTTGATGCATCAAGTTACGACCGAGCCACTCCTCAAGAAACTTCTACGATATGTCATGAGCGATGAAGCACGGCATGTTGCCTTCGGGGTTCTTAGCCTTCAAGAGGTCTATCAGGACATGACAGCCAAGGAAGTCAGGGAACGTCAGGAATTCGCATTTGAGGCAGGTATTAGAATGCGTGACCGACTTCTTCAGCAAGAAGTATGGGACAGGATGGGATGTGATGTTAAAAAAGCAGTCGAACACGGCCTAAACATCCCAGAGGATGATCAGATTTTTAACCAGTTACTCTTCTCGAAGATCGTTCCAAACTGCCGAAAGCTAGGACTTCTCGATGCTGGGGATGGTTGGCTACGAGAGAAATATACAGAAATAGGCGTCATAGAGCTCGAACACCTAGAGGATACCGGTGAAGAATATTCGGAGTTCTCAATTGAAGACGATCAATTAGCGTCAAGCTCAAACTAGCTTATAGACCCGGACATTTAATCAGGGAGCGGCAAAGTGCTCTTAACTTTCGTTAGCTAATTAGGAATTTCTTCCCAAATTGGGTTTCCTGCCATGATTGGCTTTTTTGCGACGAGCATTCGCTTTCTTCTTTTGTGTTCGCTTTGACATAGGTCCTCCGAATCTCATATTACCTTATCGGGACTATCAACAACTCACGACATCTGCGGGTAGCCTCACACAATGGAAAAGTTTGGATTTGTCGGTTTGCCCAATGCGGGTAAATCATCTCTTTATAATGCATTAACAGGTGGTTCCGCATTAGCGGCACCTTACGCGTTTGCGACAACGGACCCAAACGTTGGGGTTGCAAAAGTACCCGACCAAAGACTCAACCTTCTGACAGCTATGAGTAAATCAAAATCTTCCGTTCCAGCAAGCGTGCAATTCACAGATATCGGCGGCCTTGTCGAAGGGGCGAGTAAAGGTGAAGGTTTAGGTAATCAGTTTCTTGCAAACATAAGAGAGGTTGACGCTATCGTCTACGTCCTTCGCGCATTTGAGGATGAAGATGTTCCGGGGACTTCAGACCCTCTTGAGCAACTTCGTGTACTAGAGATTGAATTAACGCTTGCTGACCTTGAAGCTGTTGAGAAGCATGCGACGAAAAGAATCAAAGCCGCCCGACTTGATAAATCTTTAGCGGATGAAGTTGAAGCACTGGAAGAGGCTCTAGAAACTCTTGGCGAAGGAACACCACTGTACAGAGGTGACTTTTCTGCAGATAAGTTAGCGTTACTCACTCCCTACTTCTTGCTAACTTCAAAGCCTGTCATGGCGATCGTAAATGTTGGAGAAGAGCAAATCTCTGATCAAGAACCTATCCAAAAAATATCAAATGAATTAGGAAGCGATTCAGACGTGATCGGAGTCTGTATCCAACTTGAAGCTGAAACAAGTCAACTTGCCGAAGATGAGCGAGCAGAAATATTAGAGGCGCTGAATTTAGGGGAAGGAGCGCTCCCGAGATTCATTCAAAGGGCGTACCACATCCTTGGGTTACGCACATTTCTTACCACTGGAGAAAAAGAAAGTCGAGCATGGACGTTTAGAGCGGGTTCAACAGCGCCCGAAGCGGCCGGCAGAATACACACTGACTTCCAAAAGGGTTTTATCAGAGCTGAGACCATCCAATGGGACCAATTATTAGAGTCCGGAGGATGGGCGCAAGCCAAAGAAGAAGGAAAAATCCGAGTTGAGGGAAAAGACTACATAGTTCAAGACGGAGATGTAATGGAGTTCAGGTTTAACGTATGATCAAAACGAACCTATTTCATACAGAAGTTATCAATACCCAATTCCAACAGATAAAGCAATGGAAACTGAAGAGATCAAACGAGAACCAGCGTTAGTAGTAATCGGAACTCCGATAGGGAACCTTGGCGATATCTCAGAAAGAGCAATCAAGGAATTACGAGAAGCCGATCTAATCTGTTGTGAAGATACTCGCAGGACTGGAAAG
Source organism: uncultured Candidatus Nemicrothrix sp. (assembly GCA_913046155.1). Taxonomy (GTDB): domain Bacteria; phylum Actinomycetota; class Acidimicrobiia; order Acidimicrobiales; family UBA8592; genus UBA8592. The sequence continues at coordinate 3,658 of CAJWRY010000047.1, forward strand.
TTGCTCAACCTACTCAGTATCACTCCAAGACCAGACCTTCTAGTTCTCAATGAGCATACCGAAGAGAAAAGAGCCAACGACATATTTGACCGTATTAGGGCTGGTTTGAGAGTCGCCTTAGTGACCGATGCGGGGATGCCAGGAATAGCTGATCCAGGACAACACTTGATAAAAGGCGCGATTGATCATGGAATAAACTTGGAGATCGTCCCTGGCCCCACTGCTGGGATAGTTGCATTAATTGCTAGCGGCTTGTCAACGTCAAGATTTGTCTTCCAAGGCTTTGTTCCCAGAAAAGGTGAAGAACGCCAAAGACGTCTTCAGGAGATATCCCGAGATGATAAGACCACAGTTATCTATGAATCAGGTAAGCGGATGGAGCGGACAATTCAAGACTTGTTGAATATCTGCGGAGATAAACGTGAAGCAATCATCGCACGAGAGTTAACTAAAATGCATGAAGAAATCCACCGAGGCACATTGCGTCACCTGCATACAAAAATTAGCGATATCTCAACAAAAGGAGAATTTGTTCTGATCCTCTCAGGCTTTTCAGAAGACCATTATGTGAGCGATAGTCTTTTAAAAGAAGAGCTACAAGAAATGATCGGGAGCGGAAGCTCCAAACGCGATGCAGTCAGAGAACTGACGTCCAAGTACCATCTCAGTAAACGACGAGTCTATAACCTATCAATAGATTTATCAGTCGACGAAGCATAATACCCACAACCAAAGCCCATAGGGGTAGCCTATACACATGCCCATACCCGTTTTAGTCGCTGTTGCTTGGCCATATGCATCTGGCTCTCGCCACTTGGGTCATCTCGCTGGCGCATACTTACCTGCAGATATCTTTGCACGCCATCAACGTATAATCGGCAACGACGTGCTCATGGTGAGTGGCTCAGATGTTCATGGAACTCCGATCACAGTCAGGGCAGATGCCGAGGGAGTCACACCCCAAGACATAGTAGACAAGTACCACAATGAGTTCTTATCTCAATGGGATGCTTTAGGAATAAGTTGGGACCTCTACACCACTACGGGAACTGATCACCATGCAGAAGTAACCCAAGAGATGTTTCTCGCTCAGCTCAATAACGGACACATTGATAGAAGGACAACAACCCAACTGTACGACCCTAAAGCCAAGAGATTCCTGCCTGACCGTTATGTAGAGGGAGTTTGCCCCCACTGTGGTTACGAGGAAGCACGGGGAGACCAATGTGATGACTGCGGGAAGACCTATGATGCAGTCGAACTCATGTCCCCACGATCAAAACTTTCCGACGCCGTTCCAGAACCTCGAGAAACTGAACATTTCTATTTTAAATATTCAGACTTCAATGATGACCTTAAGCAATTTCTAGAAAGCAAAACTGGTTGGCGCAACCACGTCCTCAACTTTGCAAAAGGATGGGTAAACGAAGAAGGTCTTATAGATAGAGCTATTACAAGAGATCTAGATTGGGGAGTCAAGCTCCCTGTAGAGGACTTAGGGGAAGGGAAAAGAATTTACGTCTGGTACGACGCAGTAATAGGCTATCTCTCTGCCTCTCAGGAATGGGCAAGTAAGCAGGATACCCCTGAGCACTGGAAGCATTGGTGGCATAACGACTCATCTCGCCACGTTTACTTTATCGGAAAGGACAATATCCCTTTCCACGCATTATTCTGGCCTGCGCAATTAATGGGAGTAGAAGACAAAATAGGGCAAAGCCCTCTGCATCTTCCCGATGACATTCCTGCAAACCAATATGTGACATTCAAAGGCGGTAAAGCTTCAGCAAGCAGAGGAGTAGGATTAACGATCTCTCAGGGGCTAGAAAGATACCAACCAGACGCTCTCCGGTATGCGCTCGCTGCTAATTTCCCCGAACAGGCTGATACAGAAATTTCTGATGACGAGATCATAAGACGAATCAACGAAGAACTAGTTGCCAATTGGGGAAATCTAGTTAACAGAGTCTTAGCAATGACATACAAAAATGCTGAACAAGCAATTCCATCTGCCGGTGAATTAACAGAAGAAGATGATCAGTTGCTCCTCCTCGTTGACACTGCTCTACAAACAGCAAATTCCCAATTGCACCAAGTCGAACTCCGCGCTGCTCTTCGAACGGCAATGGAAGCTGCAAAGGAAACGAACAAGTATCTCAACGCAACCGAACCATGGAAGGTGCTCAAGACGGACAAAGAAAGAGGGCTCACAATCCTCTATGTAGCGCTAAGCGCCATCAATGGGATAAGGGTAATGTTCGCTCCATTTTTGCCATTCTCTAGCCAAGACCTTGACACTATGTTAGGAAAAACAACTGGTTGGGTCCGAGATGAATTAAATCCCGGTACGGAACTCTCAAAGCCAAAGCCCCTCTTTCAGAAGGTTGAGTAGATGAACGCATCAACCAGCAAATTGAAATGGGTCGACAACCATTGCCACTTTGAGGAAAATGATGAGGTGGCTATGGACCTACAAGAAGCAGCTGCTGAAGGCGTGGAGAAATTCATTGTGGTAGGGACCGATTTAGCGACATCAATAAAAGCGAAAGAGTTATCGCAAGCCTTTGCAGGAGAAATATTTGCCACAGCTGGAATTCATCCCCATGAAGCAATACATGGCACTGACGGGATTGAGGAACTACTTTCTGAAGGCACGGCTGTTGCAGTAGGTGAATGTGGACTCGATTTTTACTATGATCACTCTCCGCACGAAGAGCAAGAAAAAGTATTCCGAGAACAAATCACGTATGCACACAAATTTAACCTTCCACTCGTTATTCATACTCGAGAGGCTTGGCCTGAGACTTTTAAAATCTTAGATGAAATGGAAACACCACCTAAAACCGTATTCCACTGTTTCACAGGCGGACCACACGAAGCAGAATTAGCATTAGAGAGAGGAGCGTACCTATCTTTTTCTGGAATAGTGACGTTCAAAAATGCTGACTCTCTCAGAGAAGCCCTGAGAATGACTCCCATAGAGCGAATAATGATTGAAACAGATTCGCCATATCTAACTCCCGAACCCTACCGTGGGAAAAGAAACCGGCCTAAATTTCTTCCGTTCATCGGGAACAGGATCGCAGAAGAACTCGGAACTGAGCCTAAAGCCATCTCTGATGCTGCATGGTCAAATACGCATCGCTTTTACGCTTTAAGTCACAACGCAAATTAAATTCGGCTATAGAACCATCCAAGGTTGCCTTTTGGGTCTACTCAGGATCATAATGAGGTGCAGTCGGGCGGAGGTAGAGAACTGCAAGAAGAAGTTGCATACCGAATTTTGTATTCGCTACGTTACCCAATCGCAGCGACAGCTATAACCATTTTGGCTGTTCTCTCAGTCGTGGTATCTCTTACCGGACCCACAGAAACCGGTGAATCGGTCGAGGCATCAGATGTGGATCCGGTTATTTACCCAACAATTCCGTCAGGTATAAATGATCACGCGAGTCGGACACCTGACTTTGAAGACTCCATGACAACAGATGCGATTGATATTGCAAAGACCCAAACTCAATATAGAGAAACATTGCGCCTTGAAGCAGTATCTGGAACTGTTTACACTCCGAATTTTGTTCCCAGCGGAAGCCTCATCGCCTCAATAACAAGTTTCACTCCCGTCCAACAGCAACCGGTGTCATCCCAACCAGCCAACCCAAGAACAGGCCAACCTATTCAAAGCCCCCCTTCCGAACCAAGTGGCCCCCCAGCTACTTACATTCCTGCAGTTGAGCAGTGGAGAAATACGGTGACAACAGCAATCCTCAACTACGGTGGGCCTGCATCCGATACGGATAGATTTCTCCGAATCATGCAATGTGAAAGTCGAGGACAACCTGATGCGACCAACACATCTAGCGGAGCTGCTGGCCTGATGCAACATATGCCCCAATATTGGGATCAGAGAGCCATTTCCGCAGGTTATCCAGGTTCAAGCCCCTATGACCCTACAGCAAATATAAATGTAAGCGCATGGTTGATCTACCAAGCTTCTGGCGGAGGTTGGCAACATTGGGTCTGCCAGTGAACCCACTTGCTGTTGGGCAAGATATTAAACTATTAAAAGCGCCGAATGGAAGAGCCAAACTATGGTCGTAGGGAAAAGTGATCTCAAGGACATGATGGAAAAGCATGACCTAAGACCTTCAAAGTCGTTAGGCCAGAACTTTGTTGTAGACCCAAATACAATCTTGAAGATCATTCGAGCAGCAAATATAGAAAAGGGCGAGCAGATTCTTGAAATAGGTCCAGGTCTAGGATCTCTAACGTCACAATTATCGGCTACCTCTAAAGTCGTAGCGATTGAACTTGACCGCTACCTAGTTCCGGCGCTTGAAGAAGTACTAAATCATTTTGGGAAAAGAGAAAATGTTGAAATCGTTCAAGAAGATGCAATGAAGATTGATTGGCAAGAATTCTTCGCTCAAAGGCAAGGCGTCTGGAAAATGGTAGCTAATCTTCCATACAATATCGCTACTCCGCTTTTAGTAACGCTGCTTGAAAATGCGCCTGAAATACAAGCGATATATGTCATGGTGCAATTAGAAGTGGGTGAGCGTTTCGCTGCTTCACCAAAAAGCAAAGCCTATGGAATTCCATCTGTGAAAGCACAATACTGGGCGGAGACAAAAGTCCTGGGAAAAGTTTCACCAAACGTTTTTTTACCTGTCCCTAAAGTTGATTCAGCAATACTACAAATCATACGAAAGTCATCTCCCCCCGAAGTTAACTATGCAAACTTCAGTCGCCTAATCCAAACAGCCTTTCAACATCGACGGAAGATGATCCGTAAATCCCTTAACACACTTGTTCCCTTAGCTAACTTCAGCATTGCCGAAGTAAGCCCTCAAGCTAGACCCGAAGAGCTCTCCGTTACAGACTGGGTCAAGCTGGCAAAAACTCTTGATACGGCTAAATAATGAAAAATCACTCTCCAATGTATGAACTTTATGCACCCGCAAAACTAACTCTGTCATTAGCGATAACAGGGGTTCGCGAATCAGGCCTCCACGAGTTAGAAGCTGAAATGGTCACGATAGATTTCCAAGACACGCTAAGGCTGCGAGAAGGAGACACAGAAGTCACGTATCAAGGTGAATATCCGATTGCCCCCTCATCAAATGATGACCTCATTGTGCGGGCGCTCAATGCAGTCGGCCTATCAATGAAAGTTGAGGTGGATAAGAAAATCCCACCAGGAGGAGGTCTCGGCGGGGGGTCCGCAAACGCAGCTGCCATTCTTAGATGGGCGAACTTCAAAGATGAAAAGAAAGCGGTGCATCTGGGGTCGGATGTCCCGTTTAATATCCGAGGTGGAAGAGCTAGTGTGTCAGGCGTTGGAGAGTCTGTAACTTATTTACCCTATGAAGAAAAAACATTCACATTAATTTTGCCATCCTTCAGTTGTTCAACGGCAGATGTATATAAAAGGTGGGATGAAATGGGCGGTCCCAAGTCCCCGAATGGAAATGATTTGGAACCTGCAGCTTTAGATCTATATCCAGAATTGAAAAAGTGGAAGGAAATTCTGGAAGAACACTCAAGAAAAGAAGCGCGTTTAGCAGGTAGCGGATCTACTTGGTTTGTCGAAGGAAGCTATCCAGCAGAAGGGCTTATAGTCGCTACGACGACTCGAGAGAATTTCTGAACCGCAAGAAATTTTTTTATTTAGATTTATTTACCGCGTTGTCTCTGCGCACGCGTTCTCTTTAACATCTTGCGATGTTTCTTCTTCCGCATTCGCTTTCTTCGCTTCTTTATTAGTGATCCCATAGCTTTCGCAGAATACCCGAATAATTTAGCAATGTGGTGTTTTCGCAAGATTTCTATGAATTTTTCTCATTTGACAGAGCAAAGTATCGTAGAAAGGTATCAAGTGATAAATAAAAGATATAAATCAAGATCTGAGTGCATAGAAGCACATCAGATGCGATATGTTCGGAAGAACACAATGGCCCGTAGTTCAACTGGCGGAACGCCTGGTTTTGGTCCAGGAGGTTGCAGGTTCAAGTCCTGCCGGGCCAGCAAACAATAAGGGAGCAGCATGGAGCTAATAACAAAAAAGCGTTTACACCTGATATCGGGGCGTTCCAACTTACCTCTAGCGAAAGAAATTGCTGAACATCTTGGGGTTGAGCTTGCCGAACCAAACCTTGCAGAATTTGCGAATGGGGAAGTCCATTGCAGATTCTCAGAGTCCGTCCGAGGTGGAGATGTATTTATAATCCAGAGTCATTCTGCTTCAGAAGGAATGACAATAAACGACTCCATTATGGAGCAGTTAATAATGGTTGATGCAGCAAGACGAGCTTCGGCAAAAAGAATAACTGTTGTCTGCCCCTTTTACGGTTACGCAAGGCAGGATCGTAAATCAGAGGGTCGTGAGCCTATAACAGCCCGATTATTGGCAACACTCTTTATCGCCGCTGGAGTAAATCGCATGATCTCTGTAGATCTTCATTCTGGTCAGATACAAGGATTCTTTGAGAAGCCTGTTGATCACCTAACTGCAATGCCAGTTTTAGTTGATTACATGCGAACATTAGGAGATGACCTTGTTGTTATCTCGCCAGATACCGGACGAGTCAAAGTCGCAGAGCGTTATGCAAGTGAACTTGCAGCAGATCTGGCGATTGTGCACAAACGTCGAGTGAAGAATAAAAAGAACGTAGTTGAGTCCAAGGACGTCATGGGTGACGTTGACGGCCGAGTTTGTGTGTTGATAGATGACATGATTGATACAGGTGGAACTATTGTCGGTGCAGCTGAGCTTCTAGCAGAAAAGGGAGCAAAGGAAGTTTTTGCCTGCACCACCCATGGAGTATTTTCAGATCCTGCAATCGAAAGAATTCAAAACTCTGTCATAAAGGAAGTTGCAATGACCAACACCCTTCCACTTCCAGAAGACAAGCAAATTTCTAAAATAAAGGTCCTCTCCGTGGCTCAAATCATTGCATCGGCACTTGACGCTGTTTTTGAGGACACAAGCGTAAGTGAAATTTTCGGCGGAAAGCATCTTAGCTAGGGAAATAGGTGGTTCAGGACTCACTCACCTGTACACTTTTGAACTGATGTAATTTCAACAGATACACCATCTGTAAGAGCATATTTAGGTAAGTAAATGGCAG
>CAJWRY010000048.1 GCA_913046155.1 uncultured Candidatus Nemicrothrix sp.
TAATCAGTTCATACGCGTATGGTTCACACTTGGGTGCTTAATGGTCCTCACAGGTGTCTCACTTGCGATATGGAGATCAAATGGAGTCTTAAAAACGAAACGGATAGGGACCTGGGTACTCAACTTGGGTGTAGGAGCGGCAATATTTGCTTTATTGGCGCCAATTTCCGCAAATGCTAGGGGCGGATGGCTTATCGCTACAGCTGTCCTTTTACTTCTTGGATGTTTCCTAAAAATAGGAAGCGATAAAAGCATGCTTCCCGATGACGTTCCAACCATATGGTTTTCCTTTGGTTGCCTTGCGGTGCTTGTTCTTAGTTTATGGACCGTCCCTTATGGCCACTATGCATTCACAGATGGTGAACTCATAGCAGAATCAGGCAGAACAGTAGCTATGAGTACGAAACTACCCTTCACTGTGATGCTCTTGCTTCTAGTTGGTGCGTTTCTGCTTGCAGGGGTAGCACGGGGCCTAGTCCAAATTCCAAAAGCTAAAGTCGTCCTTTCGGGTCTTTGGCTATTATCTCCATTCGTTTTGAATTGGATCGTATTGAGGGACCCCGACTTTGACTACGGACGCGTGTTCTCAACAGACATACCAATTGGCTTACTTTTCATAGGCTTCGGTTTCCTTATCCTTTACCCACTTACAAACCCATCAATCGGCGAGAAAGGCCGATTGGTTGCCATAGCGCTTCTGATGTTCGCAGCATTTAACTGGATTGCAGCTTTTTTTGGTCTATACCCGATGCTCCAAAAAGTAAGAATAAGTTTTCTGCTCCTAGCTTTGGCTGCGCTCTTGGCCCCAAATTTTGCTGCCGACAATAGAACTAGGTTACGTTTTGTTAGCTTTTGGGCTGGATTTATCATTGTTCTTCATTGGTTGATCACAGCAATTAATTCCCCGTCAACACTCGATCTTCAAGGACCCACGTACCTGGGGGGATTCTCTTTAACACTATTCGTGGCTGTCTTGACTCTCCTCTTGAGTTTCCCGCTCGGAGTATTACTGGCGCTTGGTCGAACATCGTCAATGCCAATAGCTCGAGTGCTCTGCACGGTATACATAGAATCAGTTCGCGGGGTTCCACTGATCACAATACTGTTCTTCTTTTCTAACATCTTGCCCCTGTTCTTACCTGCCGGAATGGAAATAGCCGAGCTAGCTGCCATCGTCACGGGGTACACACTTTTCAGCGCCGCATATTTAGCTGAGAATGTAAGAGGAGGTCTTCAGTCTGTGATGAGGGGACAATATGAAGCAGCGGATGCAATCGGTCTAACGACAAGCCAAAGAACGGGATTTATCGTCATTCCTCAAGCGCTCAGAGTCTCCATACCGCCTCTTGTTGGACAAGCAATTGGTGTTTTCAAAGAGACGTCCCTCGTTGCTATCGTGGGAGCTTTTGATATTCTCCGTATCGCTGCATACGTCGTTCCAGCGCAGACGGAATTTCTTGGGGTTAAAAGAGAAGGTTTACTTCTAATTTCTGTAATCTATTTCGTGGTCGCTTTCTCAATGTCCAAATACAGCCAGAAGTTGGAAGAACGAGTGGGACTAGGTGAAAGATGAGTGAGATGAGAAGTAAGGTAAATGTATTCGCAATAACGGGAGGAAATGCCCAATGAGCTCAGAAATAAAACAGGAAACACGGCCAGACATGATCGCTTGCGAAAATGTAGATAAATGGTTTGGGGATTTCCAAGCCTTAAAAGGCGTAACCGCTACGATTGCTGAACAAGAAGTTGTAGTTGTATTAGGACCCTCAGGATCTGGAAAATCAACTTGGATTCGTTGCATCAATAGGCTTGAAGCTCACCAGCGAGGAACGATAGTAGTTGATGGTGTTGAGCTTACTAATGATTTACGTAACATAGAAAAGATTCGCTCTGAGGTGGGGATGGTCTTCCAGCAATTCAATCTTTTCCCGCATCTTACAGTTCTAGACAACGTAACTTTGGCACCCAAATGGGTTCGCAAAATGCCTAAGGCTGATGCCGAAATAAAAGCCCAGGAACTGTTGGAGATGGTAGGGATACCCGAGCAAGCATCCAAATTCCCCGGACAACTTTCTGGCGGACAGCAACAAAGAGTCGCTATAGCAAGGGCTCTTGCTATGGAACCAAAGATAATGCTATTTGATGAGCCGACATCTGCCCTAGATCCAGAAATGATAAAAGAAGTTCTTGATGTTATGAAGGATCTAGCATTAGGCGGAATGACGATGATGGTAGTCACTCACGAAATGGGTTTCGCGCGCGAAGTCGCGGATAGGATAATATTTATGGAGAGTGGAGAGATAGTAGAAGTAGGAACTCCGGAACATTTCTTCACCGATCCGACCGAAGATCGAACAAAGTTATTCTTAAGCCAAATTCTTTGATCAACTATTGGTTCAGGGCATCACAAGGTACATGAGGTGCTAGACTTCGATTTGAAAATTTAATAATTTTTTGTGGTGGTTCCGAAGTCTGGTTTAATCCCAGCGCTGTCCCGCAACGGTAATAATGCAGAAGCATTTGAGCCCGGTCGAGTCCATCTCAAAACGAACATTCTCGAGGTAAGAACAAGTTCGTTGCTGGATACCCAGTCTGCGTCTCGTCTACTACCCGAGAGGAGGGTATCCAATGAAAATAGTCAAACGATTAATACCGCTGATAGCAATTTTTGCAACTCTTGCGTTAATGAGTAGTTGTTCGAGTTCTTCGACACAAGTTGTTGCGACTGGAGACGATGCGACTACTGATTCCAGCCAGTCGATGGAGTCGATGAATGAAGCTGACGACGACGAGCAAAGTACTTCTGCTTTTCCGGTGACGCTTCAAACTCCAACTGGTGATCTCGTATTAGAGAGTCAACCAACAAGAATATTATCGCTATCGCCTACAGCTACTGAAATTCTTTTTGCTATCGGTGCTGGGGATCAAGTTATTGCTGTTGATGATCAGTCGAACTATCCTCCTGAGGCCCCAACCTCAGATATTTCAGGCTTTACGCCGAACCTAGAAGCGATCTTGGCTTTAGAGCCTGATCTGGTTGTTCATTCGTATCTTCCAGAAGACATTGAACAAGGAATATCAAACGTGGGCATACCTTCATTGACGCAATACGCTGCGGGCAGCCTTGATGATACTTATCAACAAATAACTCAGCTCGGAGCAGCTACAGGAGCAAGTGCTGGAGCTCAAAGCACGGTTCGGGAAATGCAACAGAGAATTGATGAGATTATGGCTAGCATCGATGTTCCTGATGGCTCTTCATTGACCTTCTACCATGAATTAGACCCCACGTACTTCTCAGTCACGTCTTCAACATTTATCGGTCAAGTGTACGCAATGCTTGGATTGACCAATATCGCTGACGAAGCCGAAGGAGCAGGGTCGGGATATCCTCAACTTTCAGAAGAGTACATCCTTTCACAAAATCCAGACTTAATTTTCTTAGCTGATACAAAGTGTTGTGCTCAAGACATAGAGACAGTATCTGAACGAAATGGGTGGAATGCCCTTTCAGCAGTATCCGAAGGAAAGGTTATTGAATTAGACGATGATATTGCTTCACGATGGGGGCCAAGAGTTGTGGAGTTCTTAGAAGCAATCGCCACTGCTGTCGAGCAAATGACAGCACTTGAAACAGTTGGCTAATAATAAGAAGAAACAGCAGCAGGAAGCCCCTGCCGAACTAACCCCATTGTTAGTTGCAGGGGCTTCCCTTATCCTGTTTGCATCAATTCTGGTCAGCCTTTTATTCGGACCTGTATCCATTCGGCCAGATCAAATTTTTCTTGAAATTCTTGATCGGCTTCCCGGTATTTCTATTGATTCAGGACTCTCCACAATACAAGAAGCCATTGTTTGGGATGTACGATTGCCGAGGATTATCCTTGGCTTGATAGTAGGGGGACTCCTCGCAGTAGCTGGAGCTTCTTATCAAGGGGTATTTAGAAACCCGCTTGCTGATCCTTATCTACTAGGCGTAGCAGCTGGGGCAGGTCTAGGCGCAACTATCGCGATCGTCTCCGGTGCTACCAATGGAGAGGGTATGTTTGATGCGCTACCGATAGCAGCTTTTCTAGGCTCAGCGGTAGCAGTGGCAATCACATTGGCAGTTGGGGGTGCTGTTGGAAGATCTACAAGCACTGCAAGCTTGCTTCTTGCCGGCGTGGCTGTTGCATCATTATTTACTGCAATCCAAACATATATTCAGCAGCGAGAATCGGCGACATTAAGGCAGGTCTATAGCTGGATCTTGGGTCGACTCAGTACAAGTGGTTGGGATGAGGTAATTATGATTCTTCCATATGCTGCGATTTCCCTAATAGTTATGTTTTCCATGAAAGGAGCTTTGGACGTTCTTGCCGTTGGAGAAGAAGAAGCGCTTTCATTAGGTATACGCCCACGAAGAGTCCGTTGGATCGTCATCGGGGCAGCTTCATTAGCAGCAGCTTCCGCAGTAGCGGTAAGCGGACTCATAGCATTTGTGGGAATCATTGTTCCACACGCAGTACGGTTAGTAGTCGGGGCGTCAAATCGACTTGTTGTACCACTATCTTTTTTCATTGGAGCCTCTTTCCTCATCCTCACTGATCTATTGGCAAGGACCCTGCAGTCGCCCGCGGAGCTTCCTATTGGAGTGGTAACGGCATTCTTTGGGGCTCCCTTCTTTCTATTTGTGCTTAGGAGGAGATCAGATGGCATCATATGAACCTCTTAACATTCACGGGCTTGAAGTTGAGCTTGGTGGAAAGAAAGTTGTTAATAATGTTTCGTTAAGTGTGAACTCAGGGGATTGGCTTTCCATAATTGGGCCAAATGGGTCAGGAAAATCAAGCTTACTTCGGGCAATCGCAGGAATCATTCCTGCGCTGGGAACAGTGCACTTCCAAGGTACGGACCTTATGCAAACCGAGCCTAGAGTACGGGCTCAAATAGTCTCGATTGTTCCACAGATACCAGTTGTCCCTCCTCGTGTGCGGGTCATTGACTATATTTTATTGGGACGAACACCATATTTGGGTAGAGGCTTTCAGCCCACACAGGAAGATATATCACTAGGCCTCTCTGTGATGAAAGACCTAGACCTCCATGATATGGCAGATCGTTTTGTGACCGAAATGTCCGGAGGTGAACGCCAAAGAGTGATTATTGCAAGGTCGCTTGTTCAGCAGCCAAACCTACTGTTGCTAGATGAGCCAACTACAGCTCTTGATATGGGGCACCAGCAGGAGGTTCTTGAACTTGTTGATCAACAACGAAAACGGCTGGGTTTGACAGTTTTGAGTGCTTTCCATGATTTGACTCTTGCTTCACAATACGGGACATCCATGGCACTTCTCGTCAACGGGGAAGTTACTAAATCTGGATTGCCGCATGAAATTTTGACAGAAACAACTCTTAAAGACATTTATGGGGCGAATGTTTCAGTGCATAATGATGGAGATCGGATCAGTATTGTCCCCAAGCGTGGAACCCGTTTGAAGGGGAATTCAAATAGCAACGACATAGGATAATGAGATAGATTTACATCTATTGAGAGTCTGATAAGGAGTCCGATGAGTCAAATAACTGAATCTGATGTGAAGACCGAGGTCGGTGAATGGATAGATCAAAACTGGGACCCTAACCTTACTGTTGCCCAATGGTGGCAGCTTATGGCTGATGCCCGACTTTCGCATACCATGCTTAATGAAGAAGCTGGTGGAAGAGGTTGGAGCAGAGCCCTCAATCATGTTGCTCTCAGCGTTATGGCGGATAAGGGGGTTCTGGGGCCACCGACAGGGCTCGGTATGATGCTCGCAGCTCCTACGATTGCTACACATGGTACTGATACTCAGATCAGAGAATACATCCCTAAAATTCTAAATGGCCAGCATGCATGGTGTCAGCTTTTCTCAGAACCCGGCGCGGGATCAGATCTTGCCGGATTGCAATGCAAAGCAGAGAAAGATGGGGATGAATGGGTCATTAATGGCCAGAAGGTATGGACCTCAGGTGGCAAAGTTGCCGATATGGGGATGCTCATAGCTCGAACTGATCCGGATCTACCAAAGCATCAAGGAATTTCTTATTTTGCATTTGGCATGAAACAAGAAGGTGTTGATGTGAGGCCTCTCACAGAAATGACCGGACGTGCCCTCTTTAATGAAGTCTTCATTACTGAGGCGAAAGTACATGACGATGCGTTGATTGGTGGTAAATCCAATGGCTGGCGAGTGGCAAACTCAACATTAATGTTTGAACGATCTCACCTTGGTAGTGGAACCGTTCCAGTGCCAACAGCAATTCCAGGTTCTATTGCCGGGCAGCTTGATCTGAAAGTAGGAGATGTGCTCTCATCGATTACTAGAGGCAGTGGTGGAACACCTGCAATCGGGCCAAGACTCTTTGAAAAGTTAAGTCAACTTGCTCAAAAACTCGGTAAAGATACAGATCCCGTAGTAAGGGATGACTTGATGAAGCTATATACACTCGTGGAAGTGAACCGACTGAATATGATCCGAGCAAAAGCAAGCAGTGATAGGACAGGGGCAGAAGGAAACATCGGTAAGTTAATGGTGAGTGAGTTGTATCGCCAGTTCCGTGAGGTAGGCAATATGGTCATCGGAGCTGACGGTATGCTGACGTCAGCGGAAGTAAATCAAGGTGGCTGGATTCACGAAGTTACAACATTCTCACCAGCCCCCTCGATTTATGGAGGTACCGATCAAGTGCAGCGCAATATCATCGGCGAGCGTGTGCTTGGCCTTCCCAAAGAACCGGGACACCCGAAGGAAACACCATTCATTGATCTGCCGAAAAACTGATGGTTTGGAGCTTGCGCAGGCCAGCTGCTCGGGTCGTTCTTCTTGATGAGGCAAAAAGAATTTTTTTGATGCATGGCTCTGATCCCATGCGGCCCGAGAAAGGTACATGGTGGGAAATTCCTGGCGGAGGTATTGAGCCAGGTGAGACAAGCCAAGAAGCAGCTGCCCGCGAACTCTATGAAGAGTGCGGCTTTCTCGATGTCAAAGTAGGTCCTTGCATCTGGACTCAGTACGTTGAGTTTGACTTTGCGATGTACCATTTCAAATCTGATGAGAGAATTCATATAGCGCACACATCAGAATCCTCTGAATGGGACCCCCAAGGGCTAGAAGCACTGGAGGCTGCTGCTTTTGAGGATGCTCAATGGTGGTCAATCGATGACTTAGAAGCAGCACAAGTCCAAACTTTGCCTAACAGGTTGCTTGAATTCCTCCCCGACATAATTGCTGGGAACATGCCAGCTGAGCCAATTGATATTTCGCCAGCCAAACACAGTAACTGACTACAAGTATCTATCTGCCTAAGGCAGATTCCGCTCTTCTCGCTCTGCGGCTCTGACTGCATATGACAAAACTATTGAGGGAAGCAAGATCACACAGCCTGCAATGAGGCACACAAGCAGAAGCACCACCAAGGGCCCATCAAAGTCACTAAAGAATAATCCAAAGAAAAGAATGATTGCCACTAGCCAGAGTGAGTACCCTGTCCGCTTTCCTAATTTTACGTACTTCGCAACTCTGGCCCTCCGCTGCTTTAAATCATCTGACGTCAATTGGTGGTTCCGAAAGTAATCTTTCATTATTAGATGCCACTTCCTCTCATTGATCCAGACAACTGACTTCCTGGAGCGTAAACGTAACATGCTGTTGTCCTGTACAAGCCTATTTCCCAGTCTTCGCGTTCGGGAGGAATTGACCCAATTTCAAGATCGGAAAGAACGTAATCTGATCCTACAAAATCCTTGAAACCTTCAAAACACTTTATTGCAGACCACCTCTCGATCTCCGTTCGTCCAGGGTATGGCTCTCCAGGGCCCGCAGGATGCACATACTCGCCGTAGATCTCTGCATCATGCGGCCGGCGGCAGTCTACGATGGTCGTCAAGTCAGAGATGTCGCCTGTCCGGTCATCAACTAGCCGGTATTCATTGAAGCAATCCTCAGAACTTAGTTCATATAGAAAAGCTACAATTTTTCCCTCAAGCACAAGGGTGTCAACATTTCCGGTTTTGGCAAGGGCTCCGGGAATAATCGCTGGACTAAATCCACGGTCCTCTTCCTCTGCAGTTGAGCATGCTCCCAATGCTAGCAATGATATACAAAGAGCCAAGAACAGTGTGGATGCGGTGCGGAGCGAAAACGAACTCGCACCCCTGATGCTAGGTTCTTCAGGCTTGGAATAATCTCTTGGCATAGTTTCTACTAATAGCTGGGCAATGCACGGTCAAGGTTAAAGAACCAGACAAGCATTACAGCAATTATAGGAGCTAATGAGAGGAAGTAAGTTGGCCAACGCCTCCAGCGCTTCGCAATAAACCCCGCAGTCATAATGAGGGTTATCAAAGCCAAACCCCACGTAATTGATGGAGTTATTGCTGACCTATCACCACTTAAACCTTCACCGAAACCCGAAACTTGTTGTGGTTGGGTACCAGTGGTCAAATCCTCTGCGGTAGCCAACTCGTCAGTAATTTCGGAGCGATCACTTTCTGTACCCTGTGTTTCAACTACCAGTTCCTCCGTATTCTCGACACTTGGACTCTCTCCAATGGCGTTTTGCGAAGGGTCTTCAAATCCTTCCTCTCGCAACGCTTCAGCTACAACCTCCTCATCAAAAGCCAATCTAAATCGTGGTTGACTCAAGTAATCCGGTCTTTGGAAAGACTCGGCTGGCTCCCCAATTAGCTCTGCAACAACAATGATCCTGTTTCTAGCCGTAAGTTTTGGGTGGCAAGAAACCAACGTTAACCTGTTAGGGGAACTGTTGAAATCTTGATCGAGTACATCGAATTCATTTGGACTCACTATGAAATTTCCTCGTCCACCATTCTGTTCTAACACAACATAAGTAAAGGTCCCCTGGATCGTTTGAATCTTTATTTCGTCACCGGGTTCTAACTTTTCTATATTCCCAAACGGTGCTCCCCAGGTGGTCCTGTGGCCAGCAATTGCAGAATTCCCTGGCATGCCTGGCATCGGAGTGTCAGGAAAATGACCGGGACCTCTTCTTAAAGATTCGGAGGAAACTCCAGAGACAATGGTTGCTGTTAATCCCATTTTTGGAATAACTAATTGTGCCATGGCCTGACCCTCGGGTCTCCATAAAAGCTCAGCATAGTTAGATTCAACACTCTCATTGGTCTCGGGAGCATTAGTCGTAGAGGTTGTCTCTTCAACTACATCAATTAATTCAGAGAAATCTTCTTCAAGATCCGATTGGTAACGGTCTGTGAGTACGCCCGTACCCCATAGTTGATACGCCACAAACAGGAGAGTCAGTCCACCTAGAATAATTAGGCTACGTCCAAGCGCTTGGAATGCTTTCGAAACAAACATCAAAGAAGACGTTAGCGAAAAGAAACTCTAATGACTTCTCGCAATCACAATTATTTCTTTTAAGAACCTAAATATCTAGAAATAGTTGGAAACAGGATACTCGCAGTAGATTTTAAGTACAGTCTCTGAAATGAGCGAATCTTGGCAACAGTAATCAATTTAGAACAAAGTATGGTTTTCCTTGGGCAATTTCCTGCTTTGACAGACGCCACAATGAATATACAACAGGGAGAAGTTGTACTCATAAAGGGCCCTAATGGGGCTGGGAAATCAACGCTTCTCCGTCTTTGCGCTGGACTACTTCCTATGCGAAGTGGAACAGGAACAGTGCTTAATTTCGATCTGCGTACTCAACGGATGGAGTTGAGGGCACACATTGGTTTACTTGGGCACCGGACAGGCCTTTATCCAGACCTTACAGTTAGAGAAAATCTTAAATTCTGGGCTAGCGCCTATGGCGCAAATAATACTGAAGTTGACAAAGCTATGGCATTCTTAGGATTGAAGGACCGATTGGGCTCCGTTCAAGTGCAAAGCCTCTCTGAAGGACAAAGAAGGAGAACATCATTCGCCCTTCTCCTAATTAAAAGACCGAGCATCTGGCTCCTTGATGAACCATATGCAGGTCTTGACAGTAACGGAAGGGAATTAGTTAATTCCTCTATCCTTCAAGCCAGTGAATTAGGCACCACTGTACTGATCGCATCTCACGAGATAGATAGAATAGGATCAAACCGAGAGCGAACTTTGCTTGTTAAAGGCGGTCGAATAGTCAACGATTCTGATGAAGACGGCGAAGGATAGGATATGTTTCGTGATGCTTGGTTAGTTACCAAAAAGGACCTTCTCATTGAGTTGCGTTCAAGAATACTAATTAATCAAATAGCCCCTTACACGCTTCTGATTCTCGTCCTATTTGGATTCGCGTTAGATGCGGATACCGAAACCCTTCGAGATACAGGACCCGGCCTTTTTTGGGTGTCTACCCTTTTAGTCGCCATCTTGGCCATCCAACGATCTGTCGATGTTGAGACTTCTGACTCAGCAATAGATAGGTTGATGCTCTCCGGAATCTCCCCAACATCTATTTACGTCGGTAAAACAATAGGGTTATACCTACAGTTAATTATTCTCGAGGCTCTGCTATTCATAGTCATCGTCGTTTTGTTTGATATGTCCGTCGTGAATTATCCTCTCATAGTCGTTTCTGCCGTTGTCACAACCCTTGCCATTTCAAGTTCCGGAACGCTATACGGAGTTATTGCTTCCGGACTTGGCGTGCGAGAAACGCTATTGCCTGTTCTATTCCTCCCAGTTCTTGCCCCCGCTGTAATCGGGGCGACAAGGGCCTTCGGCGATGCTTTCGGACGAGTTAACGCCGATGGGTGGGCATGGTTGG
>CAJWRY010000049.1 GCA_913046155.1 uncultured Candidatus Nemicrothrix sp.
TTTCTTTTTTGCCTATGAGTTCTTTTTCTTTGTCTCGAAGTCGACCGGCTTCTTCGAAGTCTTGTGATTCTACGGCGGCTTTTTTGTCACTTGTGACAATAGCTAATTCATTCTCAATCTCTTTAAAATCTGGAGGTGTCTCCATTCTTTTGAGCCGGAGCCTTGAGCCCGCTTCGTCAATTAGATCAATAGCTTTATCTGGAAGGTGGCGGTCTGATATATATCTATCAGCGAGATTCGCAGCGGCGACAAGTGCTTGATCTGTAATTGTGACTTTATGGTGTTCTTCGTATCGGTCCCTAAGTCCTTTCAGTATTTCTATTGTGTGTGACACAGAGGGCTCATCAACGATAATTTTTTGGAAGCGTCTTTCAAGTGCCGCATCTTTTTCAAGGTGTTTTCTGTACTCGTCAAGCGTTGTAGCTCCTATAGTCTGAAGCTCCCCGCGCGCAAGCATGGGTTTTAGAATTGAAGCGGCATCAATAGCTCCTTCAGCAGCACCCGCTCCGACAAGTGTGTGCAATTCATCAATGAATAAAATGATGTCTCCGCGTGTTTTTATTTCTTTTAGGACTTTCTTAAGTCGCTCTTCAAAGTCACCTCTGTAGCGGGACCCTGCTACTAGTGCACCTAGGTCAAGAGTATAAAGCTGTTTGCCTCGGAGAGGTTCGGGAACATCATTTGTAGCTATAGACCTTGCTAAACCTTCTACAATGGCTGTTTTACCTACACCCGGCTCACCAACGAGGACTGGGTTGTTCTTGGTTCTTCTACTAAGAACTTGCATGACTCTTTCAGCTTCTCTGGATCTTCCGATAACTGGGTCAAGTTTCTTTTCTTTTGCGAGCTGGGTTAGGTTTCTTCCGAATTGGTCTAGAACCATCGAGGAGCTCGAATCTCCGCCTCTTCCTCCAGTTCCCGCTGATGCTCTCTCTCCCTTACGACCGCCTTCACCTTCTTGTTCACCTGAACCTGAGTACCCAGAGAGCAGTTGGATGACTTGCTGCCTTACGCGAGATAGGTCTGCTCCGAGTTTGGTAAGAACTTGTGCAGCAACACCTTCTCCTTCTCGGATTAAACCTAACAAGATGTGTTCGGTTCCAATATAGTTATGGCCAAGCTGAAGAGCTTCTCTTAAGCTGAGTTCCAACACCTTTTTGGCACGGGGGGTGAATGGGATGTGCCCACTTGGAGATGATCCGCCTTGTCCGATGATTTCTTCAACTTGCTCTCGGACAGCTTCAAGCGATATTCCTAGAGATTCAAGAGCTTTCGCTGCTACTCCCTCTCCTTCGTGTATTAGTCCCAGAAGTATATGTTCTGTTCCGATGTAGTTGTGGTTGAGTAGACGTGCCTCTTCCTGAGCTAGAACGACTACTCTTCGTGCCCTATCTGTAAATCTTTCAAACAAAGTGATGACCTTTCACTGACATTTATAGTGTACTCTGCGCCCGCTTTTCTGTCAGACCGTATTGTCGAACTTAATCGGCTTATTCTTTACAACGCAATAATGATTGTTTTTCTTCCAATTTTTTGAAGAAAATTAGAAATTAATCGCATTATATGACCTCACTCACTGGAAATGTGTTAGATGTGCCATACGGCATTTTTAGGTGTCTATGAGTTATGTCACGCTTAGACTTTAATCATGGCACTCGTTAAGTCACTCTCTGTTCTTCCAACCTTGGAAGATGATCTATCACGTTTAGAACAAATACTAATTGACTCAGTTATCGCCGAAAACGATTACCTAACCGAAATCGCTAGCCATCTGATAACTGCTGGCGGAAAGCGAGTCCGGCCTGGATTTACCATTGCTGCAAGCGGTGTAGAAACAGCAATTGCGGAAAACGTATCGCGATCAGTCCTCTTGGGTGGCGTTGCCGTTGAGCTGGTTCATCTTGGCTCTCTTTATCACGATGATGTGATGGATGAAGCTGAGTTACGAAGAACTGTCCCATCTGTGAATGCTCTATGGGGTAATTTAACCGCAATTTTAGCTGGGGACTTTCTCTTGGCACGGGCATCAGAAATAGCTGCTTCTCTAGGGACTGAAGTTGCGGGGCTTTTAGCAAAAACAATCGGAGAGCTTTGTGAAGGCCAGATTCTAGAACTCCAGTCAACATTCAAGATTGATAGATCCCTTGATTCTTACGAAAGGTCTATTTCAGGAAAGACAGCTTCGCTCTTAGCCACAGCTTGTAAAATTGGTGGTTTAACTGCTGGGCTATCTCGTGAAAATATCGATGCCATCAGTGCTTTTGGTCATTCGTACGGTATGGCTTTCCAGATCATTGACGACATTCTTGACTTGACTGCTACCGATGAGGAACTTGGCAAACCTTCAGGAAATGACCTCATTGAAGGGGTCTACACTCTTCCAGTCATAGCTGCGTTCTCCACGAAGTATGGAGATGAATTGGAGGCTTTGCTTGGAAACGAGATTTCACTTGACGAAAGAGATAGAGCTCGTGAGCTAATAAGAAAAAGCGGTGGTGTGGCTGATGCGCTCACAAGAGCAAGACATTGGACAAGTCAAGCTGTATCTTCGCTAGATTGTCTTCCTGACTCGGAGGCTACGACGGCCTTTCATGCAGCTACTGAGCACCTAATAAACAGGGCTTCATCTACTACTTTTGATGAGCTAAATCAATAGCATCTCCTGAAGAAGAGGGATCTACTGTTCTGCTCGAAGTGTTGGGAATAGAACAACATCCCTAATCGTCTGTACATCTGCCAACATCATCACCAAGCGATCAATTCCAATTCCAATTCCCCCTGTTGGCGGTAAACCAAACTCAAGGGCACGTATGTAATCTGCATCAACGCCCATAGCCTCTTCATCTCCAGATCGACCCTTTTCTAATTGATCTTTAAATCGTTCCATTTGTTCTTCTGAGTCAACCAACTCAGAGAACCCGTTCAGAATTTCTCGTCCTGCAATAATTCCTTCGAATCGTTCAGTCAGGCCATCTTTTTCTCGGTGGTCTCGCGACAAAGGTGAAACTTCTTTTGGATATTCCGTTACGAAACAGGGATTCCAAATATTAGGCTCTACAGTTTTCTCGTAAAGTTCAAGAATCAGTTTTCCAGGCCCATATGAGGATTCAACTTCAATATCGTATTGTTTGCATAAATTTCGTAACTCGTCTAACGGAGTTTCCAATGAAATCGCATGACCAGTCTGCTCTAAAATCAGCTCAATCATTGATGACCTTCTCCATGGCGCAGAGAGATCAATATCTTTCCCGTCAAAAGAAACTGTCGAAGATCCGGTAAGTTGCACAGCTAAGTACTCAATGAGATTTTCAGCAAGTTCCATAATGTCGTTCCAGTCGGCGTAAGCTTCATAAAGTTCCAACATCGTAAATTCAGGATTATGTCTACTGGAAATTCCTTCATTGCGAAATACTCTTGCTATCTCAAATACTTTTTCGAAACCACCAACTACTAACCTCTTTAAATAAAGCTCTGGGGCTATGCGAAGATATAAATCTGCATCTAGTGCGTTGTGATGCGTTATGAATGGTTTGGCAAGTGCTCCTCCGGGAATGGGGTGAAAAACAGGAGTTTCAACTTCCATAAATTCCTTTTCTTCTAACCATTTTCTAGTCCTTGAGATCAGTTTGCTTCGAAGAATAAAAGCTTTTTTAGCTCCTTCTGTTACCCACATATCTACATAGCGTTGTCGATACCGTGTGTCAGGATCAGTTATACCATGCCATTTATCTGGAAATGATCTCTTAGTTTCAGCAAGAATTTCCCATTGTTCAACTTTTACTGATAGTTCGCCACGTTTAGTTTTCATGACTTCACCTTTGACGCCAATCCAGTCGCCGATGTTTAAAGCTGAAAATGCTTCAAAGTTAGGAGTGGACTTTGAAGGAGCAAAAAGTTGGATTCTTCCGGAGCTATCTTGTAGGTTTCCGAAAACAACTTTTCCTTGATCACGTCTTTGCATGATTCTTCCAGCGATAGAGACATGAACCCCTGACCCTGTTCCGTCAGGAATAGCTGAGTATTCGGAAATTAATTCCTCAACTGTTTCTGTTCTCTCATATTTATACGGTGTATTCATGTTTTCTAAGTTTCGCAGGGACTTGACGATATTTCAGGGATTTAAATGAGTAAGTTAGAGATTAAGTCCCTCTAACGCATTCATATTATCTATGAGCCGTGCAGTACCGATTCTTACTGCAACTAGGACTCTTGTTTGCTCATCTATTTGATCCGTTACTGTAAGATTTTCTCCGTTGACTAGCTCCACATAATCAATGTCGATCGCAGATGACCTGTGTAGCCGTTCAGAGATTATTCCTTTGATAACTGTTGATTGTCTTTCCCCATCTTTAATCTTTTCATGCGCTTTCAATAGAGATTCTGGAATATTCGATGCTTCTTTTCGTTGTTCGTTAGTCAAGTAAACATTTCTGCTTGACATAGCAAGCCCGTCCCTTTCTCTCACAATTGGACATCCTTTTATCTCAACTCGGTACGACAAGTCTTGTGCCATCCTCTTAATTACTTGTATCTGCTGCCAATCCTTTTCCCCGAAATAAGCTGAGCAAACTCCGACAATATTAAATAGTTTTGCGACGATGGTAGCAACACCTGAGAAATGAGTTGGGCGCGAAGCGCCCTCAAGTACAGAAGAGATCTCTTGAACAGAAACTGTGGTCAGGACATCGTCACAAAACATTTCTTCGTAGCTTGGAGTAAATAGAAAATCAGTTCCTGCGTCACTAGCAAGAAAAGTGTCCTTCTCGATATCTTTCGGATAAGTATCTAGATCTTCTGTTTCTGAGAATTGAAGTGGATTAACGAAAATTGTTGTTACAACAGCATCATTTTCAGATCTAGCTTTACGAATTAATGAGAGATGCCCATCGTGTAGATATCCCATCGTAGGAACCAAACCTATTGACCTTTGACTATTTCGGAGTTCATCTAGGTGGTTCTGTAAATCGTTTGATGTGATTATTGTGTCCATATCTATTCGCTCTCATTAATAATAGATTGGTTTGCGATATCTTTCGCTCCTTGTAACAGGCATTCATATAAGTATCTTTCCGCTTGGGGAAGGGACTCTAGATGGGTTTTGATAGTGTCTTCATCTCCTCTTACTGCAGGGCCAGTTAAAGCCTCATCTGGTTGCAGTTCAGATAAACCCTCTAACGTGTTGGCGGAAAGTTTGAGAAAGGGGTCAAAGGGAATATTAAGTTCATTGGATAGCCTCGCGACCTGAGCCATTAGTACAACCAGGTGATTTGACGCAATGCACGCCGTTGCATGGTACAAGGGTCTGAGTTCATCTGTTATATAAAATCTTTGTCCACCTAATGCGTCAACAATGAGTTCAATATTAGGGTCTCCATCAATTGCGAACCAAGGGTTTTCAAGGAGCCTCTGTTTTCCTACTTCAGGTGTTGGCATTGATACAAGTGGATGCAAGGAAGCTCGCTTATCGTGCGGTAGTAGAGAACTGAGTCCGGTAACTCCTGATACATGGGCAACAGTGGCTTTAGTTTGGCTTAGTTTTTGCGCAACAGATCTAATTTCGTCATCAGGCGTAGTAATAAGGATAAAGTCAAGGTCTGATTCAATGTTGCTGATGTCATCTTCTTTTCCTAGTGGCGTCCGTACATCCCAACCAATTGAATGTAGAGCCAACGCAAAGCTTAGGCCTGCCCTACCCGGTCCTATTATTCTTACGGTAGGAGGTTTCACCAGTCTCTCAATCGGTGAACTTCGCCTTCATTGGGATTGTTCCAATCTTTTAAAAAATGGGGCTCTAATTCACCCAACGGGATCATTACGAAAGCTCTTTCTTTCATTCTCGGGTGTGGAACTATAAGATCAGGTTCGTTCACTTTTTCCCCTTCTACCCAAAGAACATCAACATCCAGCGTTCTTGGGCCCCATCGAATTTCTCGTTTGCGATTAGCTCTTTTCTCAAGCATTTGCGCATGCTCTAAGAGTTCTCGGGCTCCAAGATCGGTGTCGAGTTCAATAACTATGTTTAAATACGAATCCTGATCCGGTCCACCTACTGGTTCAGTTTCGTAAATGCCTGATACTGCTTTGAGGTTTTGAAAAGAATCTACAGCTTCCCTCAGGAAGGTTTCCTTTTCCCCAAGATTTGAACCCAGTCCAAGAAATGCTCGTCCCATTGCGAAATTATTCTGCGTTTTGCTCTTCAGCTTGGATGGCTTCTAGTTCCGCTAATCTTTCTTCATCTAATGCAATCATCTCTTCTGGAGTCGGTAAGTCCGCTGAGGCGGATGCTATTTCCCTACCTGCAGGACCGATGACGCGCTTTAGCGTTTTTTCTATTTTGGTTATTGCTTCCGGAACAGATTCGATAAAGCCATTCCATACAAGATAGCCTGCAAGGGTTCCTCCAACAGTATCTCCAACTTCTTCATGATGTAGCAGTAATCGTTCGTTATTCTTGATCAATTTATTAAGGTCGGAGTAAAGGACACTTAGAACTGTATTTAGGTGACCCCCTATGGCTACGGGACGGTGGACACATTCAATGTCAAATTCTTCATAGTTATGAAGGTTATGATTTGCTGGAATTATTGAAATGACCCTTTTGAAATCATTTCTACGTATCCAAATTAGCTCTTCAACACGTCTCACTTTTCTGTGCTGCGGACCATACCCTCCGGGTCGTTCACAAACTGCTAGCCGATCTGTAATGATCCAAATGAGGTTTCGTGGCTGTATGCCTTCAGCCCATTTCCCTCTCATATTTAGCTGACGCAAGTTTATCTCCTGTTAGGTTTGGCCCTCACAGAATTTTAGTACCTGTGTGAGCTGTTCCACCCCTGATATAGGTATCTTATGCAAGATTTCTGGACTCTTTACAGTTTTTAGTCAAGAGATGGGTCATAACTCCATAGATCTGGGAGGTTTCTATACTTTTCTGCTACATCAAGTCCATAGCCAATTACGAAATCTGGAGGGATTTCAAATCCAACGTATTTCAGTCCTAATTCACCAGCTTGCCGTCCAGACCTAACAAGCAGTGCGCAAACTTCAAGTGACGTTGGACCTCTAGATTCAAGATTTTTTCTTAAATAGTTGAGTGTAAGTCCACTATCAATAATATCTTCAACAACGATAACATCTCGTCCGCTGAGGTCTATGTCAAGGTCTTTGACTATTCGGACAACCCCACTAGTTTTAGTGGCGTTTCCATATGAAGATACTGCCATGAAATCAAACTCAATAGGTAGTGAGATTGCGCGAGCAAGATCTGCCATATATACGAAAGCTCCTTTTAGGACTCCAATTAATAAGGGTGCTTTGTTCTCATAGTCCTTTGTGATTTGTTGTCCGAGTTCTTCGATTCGGTTTTGTATTTGTTTTTCGCTGAGCAGGATTTGTCCTGGGGGTTTTAGTTGATCATTCATAACGTCGGCACACTAACCCAGATATTGTGCAGAGTTGTGTATCTCTTAAATTTCTTTTGGAGGAACAATCCTCAGAACTCGATTGGTTCTCTCTACTCTCCATCCGGATCCAATCTCAGTGGCGCGCATTTCCAGAGAAGCAACTGCAAGAACTCGGTCAATAGTTGCAATGTCTGGTGGATGGTCATCATCCCGATTCTCCCATATCCAGTTCCGGATTGATTCTCTTGCGACTGCCGGATGAGATGCTAGTAACTCATCACAATTCGTTGGGTTTACCTTTTCTGATTCAGCTTTGAGGAAGTCTGCTCCTGACCTCAGTATGTCTGCTTGCCTTTCAAGGATTGGGACAAGATCTCTGTCTGAAATGGAGTTCAAAAGCGGGAGGATTTGATGTCTGATTTGATTACGTCGGAAGAGCAGATCTTCGTTTGATGGATCTTTGAAATAATTAATGTTGAATTCTTGACATACTGCTTCGGTTTCGAGTCTTCTTAGTTTCAAAATTGGTCGTTGAAGTGAAGGGCGGATACCTGAAAGGCCATGCCAGGCACTTCCACGAATTAGAGCTAACAAAATGGTTTCCGCTTGATCATCTGCTGTGTGTCCTGTGAGGACATTTTTGGGGAGGACCGAATACCGTGCTTTTCTTGCTCTAGCTTCAAGATTAGGGCCTGGTTGTACTTCTATTGTTACAGATTCAAAAGTAGCTCCTAATGATTGTGCAGTTTGGAATACGAAATCTGCCTCATCACCAGAACTCTCTCGTATTCCATGATCAACATGGATCGCTTTCACTTCAGAACTGACTTGAGTAGCTAGTACCAAAAGTGCCATAGAATCAGCTCCTCCAGAGACTGCGCACTTCAGAGGGCCTTCAGGGAAAGTACAACGATTCAATAAGTCACTGATCACAATTTTCATCTTTAAGTATTTTTTTGAGGAACGCCAATAATTTAATGATTATTGATTCTGTTGATCCATGATTGTGGAGATTTGATCTCGTCGAGGTTAGGAAGATTCTCTGGCGTTTCCCATGCTCTGTCAAGAAGTTCAGTCCCCCCGGAACTTTCAACTTCTTCAATAAAATTTTCCCCTGCTTGATATTGGTTAAGTTTCGCTTCAAAGCCAGCGATCTTCTGGAATATCCTAGTTAAGCCCTTCGCTGAGTTTCGTCGGGCACGGAAGGTTTTCGCGAAAACATCAGCATTAGTTACATGATCAGCGCCTGCACGGTCCATAGTTACGTCGCCATGGCCCTCTAGCAAACTCATCATCCCAGAGATTTGATTTAGTGTTTCGCGCTGTTCAGGACTCGTAAATAAAGCCGGCAACCCTCCATCCTCAAAAATATCTTCACCGGTTTTTTTTGCTTCAACTATTCTTTTCGCAGCGTCACGCAACATATCTGGATCAGGGTCTACTGACTCTAATGTTTTATTAACTAAGCCAAGAAAATGGTCCCTTAACCATGGAACTCCAGTGAATTGAGCCCTATGTGTACACTCGTGGAGAGCTAACCAAAGACGAAATTCTTCCGGCGGGAAACCATATTTCTTTTCAATAGCTAGAACGTTAGGACCAACATAGTAGACAATGTCTTGGTCTTCAGGATTCTCGTCTTCAATGATTAGCAGATCATATTGGCCGAGTACTCTGCCGGACATCCAGCCAAGTAACAACCCCATTTCTGCACCACTAGCTTTTGAGCCGAATTCTTTTAATAACGAAGCGTCAGGATTTACTAATTTTTTTGATAGTGGTTTGAGTAAACGTTGAAATGAATCAATATTTGCATCAATCCACATTGGCCTGTCAGCTACTCTGCCGCGAGCTTTTCCCATTTGAGACACTAACCCTGTTGTCTCTGCTACAAGCTCCTCTGCTTGTGCAGTAAAACGCTCAAAATCTGGCGATAATGTTGCGTAATGATAGGAGGATACAGCACTGTTTCTCTCCCCAATTTTTGTTGCAACCTGCCGTGCTAATTCCCAATCGACCGATGTATCGGCCACGTTACAGTTCCGGGTTTGGTTTCTTATACTTTGGTGGATACTTGGGTCGAACGACTTTGACGAAATATCCACCTATAACTGCGAGGACTGTCAACACGGTAGCGGGAGTCAGGACTACCGCTAACCACCAATGCCATTCCGCAGCTAAAATTTGCATATAAAGATCGTACTCCTAAATCAGTGTTGACTGACACCTTAAACACAGAGAACACAGAAATATTTGAGTTAATTAAAGATCTCCGATGCCGATTTCTCCAAGATCAATTCTTTGGAGCGTTTCGCTTATCTTTAATTGCAAAGCTGGAGGAGCTTTTACGGTCTCTTTCTGTGCCATTGCTAACTTAAACCGGATTTCTATTTCAAATGCATTTGTGCACTGTACGCACATACCAAAATGATTTCTGACAGATTGTATTACTGAAGGGTTAGGAATGCCATCTAAGACTCGCATGATAAGTTTCTCTGAGTCTTCGCACTTATGTTCTGGTGGCAACTCAATAAATTTTTTCAATTCACTAGTTTTCCGCGAAAGTCCAGGGTTACTATTTGGAGGCAGGTTCAAGTTATCAGTCATTTGATTTTACCCCTGCAGTTTCTAAGTCTTCAGAGTCGTATTCGTTGTTCTGGTAAATTAATCGTCGTGACGTCATATAGTCGAGTAATTGATTTTTGAGTTTTGCTCTGGCTCGATGCAATCGCGACATCACTGTCCCATCTGGGATTTCTAAGATCTCAGCAATTTCTTTGTAAGAAAATCCTTGAACATCAGCAAGAAGAACTACTTGTTTGTAACTACTCGGAAGGGAATCTACAGCTATTTGAATTTCATCATCAGTAAGTCTTTCAAAAAGCGCATCCTCCGCACTAATACCAAGTTGGCGACTCGAAGAAGTGTCTAAACTATTTGATAGATAAGCAGATTCTATATCTTCGACTTCATGCTCATCAAAGCTTCTTTGTTTTTTTCGATAGGTGTTGATAAAGCTGTTGGTTAGGATGCGGAATAACCACGCTCTAAGATTGGTTCCTTCGTTGAAGCTTTCATATGCTTTGTAACCTTTGAGGTATGTTTCTTGAACTAGATCTTCGGCGTCAGCAGGATTTTTAGAGAGACGCAGGGCGTGTGAATAGAGCTGATCCATATAAGGCATTGCATTTTCTGCGAATTCATTCTGGTCGGCCATATAGATAGTTTATCTAAAAGTGCTGTTTATAACATATTGATTATTGATTGAACTTTTGAGCCCGAGAGGGGAATCGAACCCCTGACCTATTCAT
>CAJWRY010000050.1 GCA_913046155.1 uncultured Candidatus Nemicrothrix sp.
CAGGTCATGAAAGATTTTTAAAAAATATGCTGGCAGGTGTTGGAGCAGTTGATGGTTGCCTTTTCGTTGTTGATAGCACTGAGGGGTGGAAACCCCAATCCGAAGAGCATCTTCGCATATTGAACCTACTAGGGGTAAGGAAAGGCTTAATTGCTCTCACCAAGATTTCTTTGGCAGATGATGACTTACGTGAAATTGTTTCACTTGAAATCAAAGACCACTTAAAAGGCACATTTCTTGAGAGTGCACCAATTATTCCAGTCGACAGCATCACAGGAGTAGGTATTGATTCATTGACAACAGAATTAGAAAAAATGTTGGAGGATACTCCTGTAGCAAAAGATAATGACAGACCTCGTCTTTGGATTGACAGAGTATTTACAGTAAAGGGTGCAGGAACAGTCGTGACAGGAACTCTTACCGGTGGATCACTAAAAGTTGATGATGAAATTATTATCAATCCACAGAACTTTGTAACAAAAATCCGCTCTCTTCAGTCCCACGATGAGCAAATTCCAAACATCGGACCAGGGTCCCGTATTGCTATTAACTTAGCTAATATCGATCATCGAAGCATCGGGAGAGGAAGTGTTATCACTAACCCAGAACAATGGTTCCTTACATCAACATTCGATGCTGAATTAAATGTACTTCCAAGTATTGAACATGAAGTCTCACGCCGTGGCGCTTATCTGGCATATATAGGGACAAAAGAAGAATTCGTAAAGGTTCGAGTACTCGGCGATGAAGTAATCCCTGCAGGAAGCAAAGGTTTGGTTCGTGTGTACATGGATGAGAAGTTACCTCTGATGCTAGGCGATCGGCTTATCCTTAGAGAAAGCGGAAGAAATGAGACTATAGGCGGTGCGATAGTACTAGACCCCGATCCCATTCTGCGAGCAGCAGAAGCAAAGCCTAATAGCTCAATAGAAAGAATAATCACCGAACATAAATGGATAACACCATCTCACCTTGAGGCATTAACTGGAGTGCGCAGACAGGAAGATGTACCTGGTTGGATTGTTGATCCGAACTGCCTTCAGGACATGATTGCTGATTTATCTCAAAGGCTACTAACTGCGGGGAATTTAGGTCTCGATATAACATCACTTGATCAATTCGAACGAGCTGCAATAGGACTACTTGAAGGAGTTTTGATTGAGGGTAAATACCTTCGGATGGAAGGGGCAGATAATTTGTCAGACCACCCTTATTTAGACCAATTGGAATCAAACCTTTTCAAACCACCAGATGCAGATAGCGTAGATCCAAGAGAATTACGAGAATTAGTGCGTCGCGAATTAATTATTGAACAGAATGGGATTTTCTTTTCACAAAAAGCAGTTACAAGTGCGGCCAAAAGAATACGAGTATTACTGAAAAGAAATCCGGAAGGAGTAACTGTTGGAGAGGTTCGCATAGCTTTAGATAGCACGAGAAAATATGTCCTTCCGCTTCTTAACCATCTAGATCAGATAGGTGCAACAGTTAGAAGAAATGATGTTCGGCTAGCAGGGAAAAGATTAGACGAAATCATATGACACTTGTTAACCATAACGCTAGGTTTGTAAATAAATAACCGAAGGTAAGGAGAA
Source organism: uncultured Candidatus Nemicrothrix sp. (assembly GCA_913046155.1). Taxonomy (GTDB): domain Bacteria; phylum Actinomycetota; class Acidimicrobiia; order Acidimicrobiales; family UBA8592; genus UBA8592. The sequence goes on from CAJWRY010000050.1 coordinate 1,596, forward strand.
CTATGGAGTCTGGGCCAACACCTCATCTTGAAGGCGTTCGTGGTGATTATGCACCTACGGTTCTTCTACCTGGGGATCCAAAAAGAGCGAGGTTTATAGCTGAGAATTATCTCACAAACGTTAAGTTGGTTAATTCTGTAAGAGGCGCTGAAGGATTTACGGGAGAATCCAATGGGATACCTGTTTCTGTTCAATCAGTTGGGATGGGAATTCCTTCTGCACTGATTTACTATACAGAATTGATCAGATTTTTTGGGGTCAAAAAATTGATACGAGTTGGTAGTTGCGGAGGGTTAAATGAATCTGTTCGTTTGGGTGACCTTATATGTGCCTCCGCTGCTGGAACTGACTCTGCTGCAATTGAGAAGCTAAATGATGGCTTAACTCTTCCTTCGGTAGCGGATTGGGAATTGCTCTATTCGGCAGTAAATGTTGCAGATAATGCAGGAATATCAATGGCTGTAGGACCTGTTTTTACTAGCGATTTATTTTATGGTCCTGACCCTGAACTGTTTTCTAAGCTAACGAGGCATGGAATTCTTGGAGTTGAAATGGAAATAGCAGGTTTGTATGCACTCTCCAAGGCAGAGGGCGTACAGGCACTAGCTCTTGTAACTGTTAGCGATGACATAATTCGACAGGAAATAATGAGTTCTGCTGATAGAGAATCTACATTTGACGAGATGATTCAAGTTGCATTGGGGATTATTTAGAGCTGAGATTGACTCAGTTAACTGAACGATTATTGAATTATTGGGTTTATCTGTCTTCGTTCTGTTTCGTTAAGCCCTCCCCAGATTCCATGTTGTTCGCCTATTCGGAGTGCGTAGTTTAAGCAATCATCTTTTACCGAACATGTCTGACAAATCAGCTTAGCCCGACGTTCACGCTCTCTTTTGTCAGATTTTCTTTCAAAATGTGATGGAGGAAAGAAGATTTTTATCTGGGGACCGCGACAAGCAGCACGAACCTGCCATCTTTGATCATTCAAAACTACGCTCATGATCCCCCTTTAAAGGGAAACTAGTCAGAGTTTTTTCGCTGAGCAAGAAAAAAAGAGAAAATTGACACAATTCAACTAGTACGGAAAGTGGCTTTAACCTATCGCCTATCTATTTGTGTTGTGGCAAACCTTCCTCTAATCATGATTGGCATTCCTCTTGCCATTAGCACTAGAACCCCAATAATGCCTACAGACATCGGTATCCAAGACATTTCTACGTTTACTTCGTAATACAGAAAAATCGTTCCAATTGTGAACATTATTTGACCTATCAATGTCCAAACTCTTGGGACCACCGTTTGAATATCTATGGCAAAGGCAAGCATTGAAAAGATTATAAGTAACAAAGCCCATGGCCGGAATGGAAGAATCGTCAATCCATATGCGCTTAACGCTACCGAAATGGCACCAATTACTCCAGCAATACCCACCCCTATTGAAAAGAATTCAAATAATAAGAGCGCTAAACCTGAAATAAGAAGCAGATAAGTTATAGGGGGACTCGCAACGGTGTGCATTAATTGATCAATTAGATTTAAACGATTAATTTTCGTTTTTGTAAGAGGTGATAGTCGAGGACCATCATCTGTCTGGATTACTTCTGAAACAAAGCTATCGCGATTAACCAGAAAATCTCCAAGAGTGGGGTTTGCGCATCTAGCGAGTTGCTCCTTCTCGGTCAATGTTTTACCTAACTCATCAATTTCTACACGATCACACTGAACGAGGTTAGCTTCAATAGCTTCATTCCATTGAAGAGTGCTACTTCGTAGAATTTTAATTTTTTCTTGGTAAGAACTATTCAATTCCATGCTTGAGAAGACATATTCACCTGTTTTACCAATTGATGACCCTATAGATACTCCAAGCGAATCAGATAAAAGAGCTAATTGAGCGACTTTTCCCTGCGCAGTTGAACCAGAGGGGCCAACCCAAACTTCTATTGGGATTGAAGAATCCAAAAACGCTTGTCCTAGCGCTACTAGCCTTTGATTAGAAATTACGGCTTGTTTTGAATTCATTTGCAAAATCAAAGCATTTGCTCCATTGTTTTGAGCATCAATAATTGAATTTTCAAGAGCTGAAGCAAGAACATCATCAAGTAAGCCGCTCACTTCAAATACCTCTACGTAACCAGGATTAAGTGATTCTTGATTTTCTTGCCCTTGGAGCTGCTGCGCCGAAAGAAGCGAATAACCTAAAATGAGTGTTATTAATAAGAAAATTTTTGAGCGCGAGGACTTCACAGTCTTAACAGAGGGGGTAAATCGCATATCTTTATCTTATATGTCTTGAGATTCCCCTAAGACATCAAGGGCTTCGTTAACTGACTCAGTGACAGTTACGATCTGATCAAAACCTGTCGTTTTCAGTAGGCCCAACAATGATTCTCTCTCGCACGAAACAACGATTTGGCCATTATTTTCCCCTGCTTTTCTAATACTCCCAATTAATGCGCCTAGACCTGCAGAATCCATGAATGGTACATCACTGAGATCAATAAGTAGCTTTGATACTGTTGCTAATGAGCTCAAGGCATCTCTGAATTCATCAACGGTATAAGCGTCAATTTCTCCAGAAGGCCGACACATCGAGAAATCGGTATTACCTTCAATATTGATTTCTAACATTGAGCTCCTCTCTTGAATGAGAAATATTGTTTGGTGGTAATACTAAAGCGCAAATTCGTTTTTGTATAGCCGATTGATGACAATAAGAAACCATTCTTTGCGGTGTGAATAGAGTTGTAGGTTTTTGGACGATAGTGTTTAGCTATGGATAAAGTTCTCCTTGCTACTGACTCTGATGAAACCGCAGAAGAAACTTTTGCTGCTTTGCTAGGACCAGAAACTTCCGTTAGTCGAGTGACACGTGGTGAGGATGTCCGTGAAGTAGCCGCTGAATTAGAACCAGATCTTGTTATTTTAGATTTACAGATTGGCAACATGGGAGGCGTAGCTGCCAGCCTTGACCTAAGGCATGAAATTACTGCTGGAAGAATCAAACCGTTAAAGATCATTTTATTGTTAGATCGAGAAGCTGATACTTGGATTGCCACTGAAGCTAAAGCAGATTGTGAGCTTGTAAAGCCACTTAATGCTTTGCATTTACGAAAACTAGCCAAGTCACTTCTCTAGATTCCTAGTCGGGTAGGCGGGATTTGAACCCACGACCTCCTCGTCCCGAACGAGGCGCGCTACCAACCTGCGCCACTACCCGTATTTCATGCCTCAGCGTATTGTAAACATTAAAAACCATACGCACTATGTCTTAGATTCTATTAAGGGGTCAACGTATCTTTGACAGTCACAACATAGTCTTTTGTTAGCTATGTGAAGGGTGTCTATGCAAATTTCAGAATTTCAAAGTCATATAGAAGATGTTTACGGAGAAAAGGATCGAGAGCGCGGTATTGCAATGTCTGTCGCTTGGCTAGCAGAAGAAGTTGGAGAACTTGCTCAGGCAATTAGAAAAGGAACTCACGATCAACGAGTGCACGAATTCGGAGATGTCATCGCATGGGTGTTTTCATTAGCAAATCAAGTTGGCGTTGACGTGGAAGAAGCACTTAATCGATATGTAACAAATCCACCGTAGGAGTTTCCTAACTTAGTAATTCCTCAGCTATTTGAATAGCATTTAATGCGGCACCTTTTCGCAAATTATCGCCTGAGAGAAATAAGTTGATTCCGTTTTCAAGAACTGTATCTGGTCTGATCCGGCCTACGAATGTTGGGTCGACACCTGCAGATTTCAATGGTGTGGGAATATCATCAAGAACGACTGCTGGAACTTTGCTAAGTATTTCTTTCACTCTTTGTGCAGTAATGGGATTCTTAAACCCAGCTGTTATTGCCAATGAGTGCCCAGTATAAACTGGGACCCTGACACAAGTTGCTGTCACAGCGAGATTATCTATTTCAAGGATTTTTCTGCTTTCGTCTCGAAGTTTGCGTTCTTCGTTGGTTTCCTCTAATTCATCTTCAATTAAGGACCCGCAGAAGGGGACAACATTAAATGCTATTGGCTCTGGGAAACTATTTCCCGGAGGATATTTAATAGCCTGTCCATCGTGAGTTAGGTCTATAGCAATCTCGCCTGCCTCACGTACTTGTTCACTTAGCTCTTGAACTCCAGCTAATCCTGCACCTGAGGTTGCTTGATAGGTTGAAACTACAAGATCGCGCAGACCAGCTTCTATATGCAATGGTTTTAGGACTGGCATGGCCACCATAGTTGTGCAGTTTGGATTAGCAATAATATTCTTTGAAATATTCTTGATGGCATGAGCGTTGACCTCAGGAACTACCAGTGGGACGTCAGGGTCCATTCTCCATGCGGAAGAATTATCAATCACAACGGCCCCTGATGACGCAACTTTCGGGGCTAATTCCTTTGATAATTGTCCGCCCGCAGAAAATAAAACAATGTCAAGGTTCTCCCATTTTGCTGTAGCAGCATCTTCCACAAGAATAGATTTTCCTTGAAATTCTATTTCTTTTCCTGCACTACGAGATGACGCAAAAAACCGAATTGATTTAATAGGAAAATTTCTTTGCGCGAGAATTTCACGCATTACTGTTCCGACTTGACCTGTCGCTCCAACTATTCCAATATTCATACCTTGAGGGTACTCACAAGAACGGGTCTTTGTGGGGCTTTTCTACCCGAACTAGGATTTTATGTTCATACCAAGAAATTCTTTAATCGTTTCAATTGCATCTTCGAAGATAGGGAAAATATTCTGACCATCAATTTGTACTTCAGGTGGACCATGCTTCTGTTTCATGATTGGGTTATTTGCAGTAAGTTTTGATACTGGTTCTTGTTCTTTAGGGAAAGAAAAGAATGACTCCATGTCAGGAGTTAACACAGATTCATTACTCTTTTCTTCTTTGAAATTTATGAATCTGCCCGGCATGGTATCCCGCAGTTGCTGGATTGTACTTTTTCGTGAAGTAATTGAACTATCGTTCTTAATTGGTGCTTCTTGGTCAACTGAATCACTTTCGAGTTCTATCCCTCGCCATTTAAGTATTACGTTGGGATCGTCTTCACATTCTTTCAAAAGCTGAAGTAGTGCCGCTATCTCATGACGGCAAGGAGTTGCCCAATCAGGGCACACGTGGTGAATTTGGATTTCAGCCACTTTTGGTACTGCTTCGTGGAGGTTACCAGAAAGTACGGCTCGCCGAACGTTCTCCGAAGGTGGGGTGGTATGGATTTCGACATCAAATGCTCTTTCCCTCTTGTCGTGGATTTCAAATGAAACTGAGCCTTGCTGAACGAAGAAGTCTTTCACTGCTCCTTTTCGCTGAATCGCTACGCCTGGACCAAGAGGGTCTTTATAATTCGTATACGCTGCAATGAGTTGCATGATGCTTTCTCCGAGCTGTGACGATGGCCTAATCATTCTTGCACCGCCGTTGTTAGATTGAGAGAAAATATTTCGCGAAGTTGATCTGTACCCATATCAGTAAACCATTCATCGCCAGTACCTACGCTTTGAGAGGCGAGTTCTCTTTTATCAATGAGTAACTGATTAATTCTTTCCTCAAGTGTTCCACGGCAAACTAATTTGTGGACAAAAACAGTTTTCTGCTGACCTATTCTCCATGCTCGGTCAGTAGCTTGATCTTCTACTGCTGGGTTCCACCATCGATCAAAATGAATAACCCTGTTCGCAGACGTAAGATTAAGACCTGTTCCACCTGCTTTTAGCGAAATCAAAAGAACGGGTGGTCCTTCTTCATTTTGAAATTGATCAATCATCTTTTGCCGTTTATTTCTCGTGACTCCCCCATGAAGAAAATCTGGTCGTGCCCCGATAGTTTCCGTAAGATGTTCAGATAAGAGATCGCCCATGACACGGTATTGAGTAAAAACAAGCACTCTTTGGCCAGCTTCGTTTATTTCAGTTAACAGTTCTTGGAGCCGCGTAACTTTTCCTGATCGTGCGTCAAGATTGCTTCCATCCGCTAAAAAATGTGCTGGATGGTTACAAATTTGTTTAAGTTTCGTCAAAGTCGCAAGGATCAAACCGCGACGTTTCATGCCTTCTGACGTCTCTGCTTCTTTTAAAAAATCATTAAGGACAGCTTGATACAGTCCAGCTTGTTCGTGAGTGAGGTGTGACCATACAATTTGCTCAATCTTTTCAGGAAGATCAGGAACTAGAGATTTATCATCCTTCGTTCTTCTTAAAATAAAGGGGTCTGTCAGCTTACGCATATTGATCAAAGCGTTCTGATCTTTTTTTTGCTCTATTGGTGTTGCAAATTTATCTTTAAACCAAGTTACTCCTCCAAGCATTCCAGGATTAATTGCATCTAATATTGACCAAAGCTCAGACAACCTATTTTCGACTGGTGTACCTGTAAGCGCTATTTTTTGATCCGCAGTTAATTGACGTATTGCTATCGCTGCATGGGTTTGATGGTTCTTTATGAATTGCGCTTCATCACAGATAACTAGATCCCAATTTACTTTTGATAGAGTTTCTATATCTCTTGTGGCTGTTCCGTAAGTGCTAACGACGATATCAAACGAGTTGACCATCCTTATCAGTTCATCTCCTGTGGGTCGTTTGGGTCCATGTAGTATAAGAACATTTAAATTTGGTGTGAAATGGGATGCTTCTTGTTCCCAATTATGGACTACTGATAATGGGCAGATAACAAGATTGGGCTTTTCAGTAGTTCTTAATTGAATATGTGCTAAAGCCGTTGGTGTTTTTCCTAACCCCATGTCATCGGCGAGACAGCCTCCAAGTCCTATCCGGCTAAGAAACTGTAGCCAACTCAGCGCTCGTCTTTGATATGGGCGAAGCGATCCTTGAAATGTGCTGGATTCATTTTCCTCAGTTAGGTCAGTGTCTGGTAAACCATCAATAAGCTTAGTTAGCCAATCATCAGCTGTTTGAGTTTCTGGGGAAAGCAAAGCTGCTTCGAATTCTGAATTACTATCCCCAGTACCTATCTCAGCGGTAATTCTTAATAAATCGGTAGGAGATAGGTAGCGGTCATTTTTTCTTCTGTTTTCTAATTCCTTTAATGCAATCTCAGCCTGTTGATTATCTATATGAACCCATTCCCCTTTTATTTGAACAAGGTTAGTTTTGGACTCTGCTAGTTGAAGAAGTTCATGTTCAGAAAGTGACTGGTCTCCAAGTGCTAAGTCCCAGTTAACGTCAACCATTGCCTTTCCAAGATTTGCTGTGATTCCCCCTTTCTCACTGGGAGTAGCGCGTGCAGCTAATCTAATACTTTGTTTTAGTAACCCTTTGGGAACAAGAACTGGGACTCGTAACCTGTCACAAATATGAATGCCGTCTATGAGTAAGAGTGAAACATCGTCAATAGATAACGTTGCTGTATCGGTAGTCGCTTCCAGCCCTATATGGTCTAAACCGGGCACGCTTGAACTTATAAGGTCAATAGTTTCACTCATGAAGCTTCGTAACGCATCAGGATGCTCAGATAGTCCGAAGTCAGCGATCAGCTTTGTATCAAGCAATAGATCTCTCCAAGTGGCAACATTATCGGGGGATGAATTGTTGTATATTTCAAAAATTATTTTCCAAGGTTCGTCTTTATCGTTTGGCAGTAACCTCATTTGGCAAGATATTTTGATTCCAGTTTCAGCGTGTAACTTTTCGTACTGAAGGTTTGACGATAATTCAAGTAGCGCATTATCTATGTTGATCGTGTCGGTGATGAAATAGCCTGATGTTTCTGACAGTGCCGTACAAATATTTCTAAGAGACTTTAATTCCGGGGAGCGTTTACGTGGTAGGTATGGCTTCCAATTTGAATGCTGGAGAATTTTCCGGCAGGATGCATCAACCAAGTGATTCTGAAAGTTCATGAGCTCTTCTTCAGATCTGAACCCAACTACCTCTGGCATTGACTTAAAATGTTGCTTTCGTTGTCGAGTTAAACCTTCATGATTTAAGAGATTCCACGTTGCTTTCCAGCGGAGACCATCATGAGTAAGTGACGGAAATATTAAATCACTTCCTATTGCATGTATTAAGTCATTTAAGAGTTTATGCATCCATTGCATCGAGGGACTCCACCTCTGGTTTGGATGTTTTTTTGAGAAGAGATAGTAGATATCAGTTGGCTTTACTTCTAAAGCCGTAATTGACTGCTGAGTTATTATTGGATTGTCTATAGTGCAAGTCGTGAGATTAGCATCACGCGTGGCCCAACGATTGCCTACAAATGTTCCTGCTAGCCGTCGGAGTTCTACACCGTTGGTTGGGCCGTTATCACTCCAACCCCAAAAGAAAGTTCCTTCGTGGGTATGAGTAATATGAAGTGACGATGGGGTTTTGTTCCAGTCGATTACAACTCACCCTTTGTCCAATTCAAACGCTTGATGCAAAATATTCGTAGCCTTTTCAATATCTGCTTTATTCACGACACAAGAAACTCGGATCGCAGATGTAGAGATCATATGGATATTTATACTCTCAGATGAAAGCGTTTCAAAGATCGTAGCTGCGACACCAGGATTGCTTGCCATTCCTGCTCCAATAACTGATACGCGGCCTACTGAATCATCTGTGCTGACTTCTCCAGCCCCAATTTCTGAAGCTACGGACGTCATTATTTCTTTACCTATTTCCATTTGTTCAGTAGGTAGGGTGAAAGAAATATCTGTAACTCCTTCATCGGATGTATTTTGGACGATCATGTCCACATTTACGTCACTATCAGCGAGTGGTCTGAAGATAGCTGCGGCTACTCCAGGATTATCTGGTACCCCCGACACCGTTACTTTTGATTGAGATGTATCGGGAACAACTGCCGAAATAATAGGTTTTTCCATTGAATTTTCCTCCTTTGTAACCCAGGTTCCTGGCTCCCAGGTGAATGCTGAGCGAACGTGTAATTTAACTCCATATGAACGGGCAACTTCGACTGATCTCATAGCTGGTTTCGGGCATCCCACTGCTGTCATTTCAAGTAATTCATCAAAGCTGATAGATGGCATTTTTTTTGCTTGTTCACAGACTCTTGGGTCTGTTGTGAAGACTCCTGACACATCAGTAT
>CAJWRY010000051.1 GCA_913046155.1 uncultured Candidatus Nemicrothrix sp.
CAGGTGACCTTGACCTTGACGAAGCCGGACGCCTTGCACAGTGGCTTATTCAAAATGGGAATGATGGACTTGTTATCGCAGGTACAACCGGGGAATCGCCAACACTTACTCACGATGAGCAAATTGCACTAATTGAAGCAGTCGTAAATTCGGTTGACGCTCCAGTAATAGCAGGAACAGGTAGTAACGACACTAAAGCAGCCATTGAGCTTACCCAGCGAGCTCAAACAGTGGGGGCATCAGGCATCCTTAGCGTCACCCCCTATTACAACCGACCCTCACAGCAGGGCTTACTTCAACATTTCACGAGAATCGCCGAATGCACTGACCTTCCGGTTATGCTGTACGACATTCCTATCCGAAGCGGAAGAAAAATCGATACTGAAACGATCCTTGAACTAGCACATAACCTCGAGAATGTCGTAGCGCTCAAAGATGCTGCCGGAGACCCATCGGAAACAGCCTCCCTGCTTTCTCAATCACCTGACGGGTTTGAGATTTACTCAGGCGACGACTCACTAAATTTAGCGCTCCTTTCAATCGGTGCTTCAGGAGTAGTCGGAGTTGCAACGCATTGGACAGGCGCTGAACACCAAAACTTGGCGAACGCAATCACAAGCGGAGACTACGAAACAGCAAAGAAAATTAATCAATCCCTGCAAGATTCCTATGCCTTCGAATCAACTCTTGATGCACCGAACCCTATTCCCACGAAAGTAATGATGAATCTCCTTGGATTCAACGTCGGGAATGGAAGGCCACCTATGGATACAGTCCCTGAAGGCCTTGTAGAAAAGGCTCAAAGTATCGTTTCAGCTACAATTGTCGGATCCCAAATGGGTTCCGCATAAAAATGTTAATATGACTGACCTAGTCTCGATTACTTTTTTAGGCGGGCTTGGGGATATCGGAAGAAACTGCGCTGCGATTGAATCCAAAAATCAAATTCTGCTACTGGATTGCGGTCAGCTTTTCCCAGACGAGATGATGCCAGGAGCGCAATCAGTGCTTCCAGACTTCAGTTACCTCGAGGATCGTAGCGAGAAAATTGTAGGTTGTATAGCCACGCATGGACATGAAGATCATATTGGAGCGCTTCGGTATGCACTAGATATCAGTGAATTCCCCATTTACGGATCTGAATTTACTCTGGGAATGATTCGGCACAGACTGAGCGAAGCAAACATGCTTCATAAGACTGACTTGATAGCGGTAGCTGATGGCGAAACGGTCAGTATAGGCGACTTCCATTGTGAGTTCTTGCCAGTAACGCATTCAACACCTAAAGGATTAATTTCAGCAATTCGTACTCCTCAAGGACTTATCTTGCATTCAAGTGACTTCAAGTTGGACAACAATCCTGTGGACGGAAGAATCACAGACCTCGACCGTATCGCCACTTTGTCTAAAGACCCTGGAATTCGACTTCTACTGTGCGATTCGACCAATGCAGAACTCAGCGGCTCTAGCATCTCCGAGTCAGAAGTAGGCGATGGATTGGAAGAAATATTCATGAAATTTCAGCATGAGCGAATAATCGCAACATGCTTTTCGAGCCACATACATCGAATCCAGCAAATTATCGACATATCAAAAGAGCAGGGAAGAAAAGTAGCTACTCTGGGATTCTCAATGGAAAGAAACATATCCCTAGCGAGAAGCCTAGGCGTCATTTCAGTGTCAGAAGATGACTTAGTAGATATTTCTGAGATTGAAACTTACCCTAAGAATCAAATTTGCGTCATCAGTACAGGATCTCAAGGTGAACCAAGATCATCCTTAAATTTATCGGCTCAAAATTCCGGAAAATGGTTACGCATTGATGAGAATGATGTAATTATTTTCTCATCAAGAACCATTCCAGGGAACGAGAAGCGAGTCGCTCGTCTAGTAAATAATCTCGTTAGTCTGGGAGCCTCAGTAGTTAATGATGAAAATCTCAACACACACACATCAGGACATGGGCAGCGCGAAGAACTTAGTGAACTCCATCAGGCGGCCAACCCAGAATGGTTTATTCCTGTGCACGGCGAGTTACGCCACCTAGTGGCACACAGGGAACTCGCAATAGAGGTCGGGACTAATCCAAAGAATGCACTACTGGCTACAGATGGGGACCAAGTCGTTATGGAGGATTCAGGACTAACTCTTAACAGAAAGAAATGCCAAGGGCATTATATTTTTTCACAAGGATCTATCGTTGAAACTGGACATGACCTATTCAAGGATCGCAATATTCTAGGAAAAGAAGGTTGTGTCATAGCAAGAGTCTCAATAAGCGAAAAGGATAAAACATTAATAGGGGCTCCATCGGTTATTAGCAAAGGATGGCTCAGTGCAGACATATCAGGGCGCCATGAGCAAGAAATTGAAGAACAACTATCCTCTGAGCTGAAATCTTTTCTTGAGAGCCGAAAAGAGTTGACACAAGAAGTTTTGGAACAAAAAGTTAGGCGAGTCACCGGAACAATGGTCAATGACTCTACAAAACGTCGACCAATGATTATTCCTCTTGTTGATATTTTGCCTTAACTTAACCACTCCCTTAAGTTAAGGTTTCAATGCCCGCTATGACTAAATTATCGGCGCTTTAGTGTTACCGTTGGCGTATTGTGGCTAAATCAAAAAAACAAGAAAAACCTCCGAAGAATCGTCAAAAACCCGACAAGCGAAAATCAAAAAAATCAACCAATCCTGCTAGCGGTATTTCTTCTGATAACCCTAACCAACAGGTGAAGCAAAAGAAATCTGCAGTTAGTGCTCTCAAAGGATCACTGAAATCAGCTTTTGGAGGGCATAAATCAGACTTAATAAGCCTTGGGCTAATAGTAATAGGGATCGTTGCTGCTTTGGGTCTATATTTTGATACCGCAGGTATAGTCGGTCAGGCTATTGGTCCTTGGCTTTTTCGTGCTCTATTTGGATACACAGGTTTCATCGCCCCTGCCGCTCTTATGTTCGGAGGCCTCTACCTGATTTTTGAATCTCCAGCTACTAATTCTGAAGATCCTCAAGGTGATCAAACTCCAAGAACAGCTTCAATCCTGATAGGAACTTTATTAATTTTCATAACAATATGTGCAATCAGTCATTTAAATACAAACGCAAATTCATATAATCTTTCGGACCTTAGCGAATTAAAGAACGGCGGTGGGATCCTTGGGTATCTAGCTGGAGCTCCTCTACGAGCAGCCTTTGAACAGGTAGGGGCAGTGTTTATCCTCCTTGCCGTCGGTTTTGTTGGAATTATCCTAGTGACAGGGATGACATTCAAAGAAGCTCTTTCACGCTTATGGCTGTTAATTAAAGCTATCTCCACAAAAGTAGCTAATTCAGTGAGGCTTGCGATGGGTGAAACTAAAGACGAAATAGCTCAACGAACTGGAACACCAGATAATCCGGTAATCCAAATCGACGGCGAAGCGCGCCTCTTGAACGAGTCCAAAAGAAATGTTCGTTCAGAAAAAGAAAACTCCAAAGGAAACCCAGCAGCTGAGTCTAAGGAAGGTGAGAATTTGGCCCAGCAAAAAGAAAAGGATGATTCACGCAAAGGAAAAGAAACATCTCAAGACTCAATGACCTCCACCAAGCAACTCGAAATCGAACTTGGCCCAGCCGCAAAAGGTTCAATCTGGAAACTACCTTCCGAGAAAATCCTCGCTCGTTCAACTTCCCAAGATATCAATGAAAACCTTGTTGAGGAAAGAGGGCGGGTACTTGAAAGGGCTCTTGCAGCACACGGTGTTGAAACCCGGCTCGTTGGTATGGTAGTTGGTCCTACTGTTACAAGGTATGAATTGGAACTTGGAGAAGGCGTGAAAGTTTCACGCGTTACATCATTGAATAAAGATATTGCGTACGCCATGGCTTCTGCAGACGTGCGTATCCTAGCGCCGATACCAGGAAGGCAGGCGATAGGAATAGAGGTGCCAAATAATGAACGGCAAGTTGTCGCTCTTGGAGATGTTCTGAGCTCTGTTGAGGCTAAAAGAGCAACTCATCCGTTAGACGTTGCTGTCGGAAGAGACATAAACGGTAAATCTATCGTTATGAACCTATCGAAAATGCCTCACATCTTAATAGCTGGTGCAACAGGAGCTGGAAAGAGCTCATGTATCAATAGCATTGTTACCTCGGCGTTAATGCGCTCGACCCCTGAAACTTTACGGATGATACTCATAGATCCTAAAAGAGTGGAAATGTCACAATACGAACGAGTCCCACACTTACTCACCCAACCCGTGGTAGATCCTAAGAAAGCGGCAAATGCCCTCCAATGGGCTTGCAGAGAGATGGATAGACGATATGAACTGCTCGCCGAAGTTAAATTCAGAGATATAGCCGGATATAACGCCGCTTACGACAAAGGCTCGATTCAAGCCCCTCCCAGCGCCATTAATTCTGACGGAAGTCCGAAAACTTACAGTCGCTTACCCTTCATTCTTGTCGTAGTAGACGAACTATCAGATTTAATGATGGTAGCTCCTAGAGATGTCGAAGATTCCATTTGTAGAATTGCACAAAAAGCAAGAGCAGTCGGAATTCATTTGGTTGTTGCTACCCAGCGTCCATCAACAAATGTTATAACCGGAGTGATTAAAGCAAACATACCTGCGCGTATTGCTTTCGCAGTCTCAAGTTTGACGGATAGTCGAGTCATTCTTGATCAAGGTGGAGCGGAAAGATTAGTAGGGCAAGGAGACATGTTGTTATTAGACCCTAAATCGTCTAGTCCTCATAGGATACAAGGTGCTTGGGTTAGCGAAGATGAGGTAAAGCGTGTCGTAGGGGTATGGAAAAGGCAATCAGAGCAATTGAAGGATGGAGCAGCGATAGATGGAATCAGCACCGAACCCTCAATTACTGATGCACCTTCAAATGCTTCAGGAGACCTAATTCCTGGGGGAACCTCAGGAGACTCAGACGACGACGAACTATTGGTCAAAGCAATAGACTTGGTCGTTGAATCACAACTGGGGTCAACCTCTATGTTGCAGAGAAAACTCCGAGTAGGATTTGCGCGCGCAGGGAGAATCATGGATTTGCTGGAGGAGCGAGGCATAGTCGGTCCAAGTGAAGGATCAAAGCCTAGAGAGGTGCTAATCACCGCAGATGAATTGAATCAATCCAATCAACCCGACGAAACCCACTTTTAAGAATAGGCCTAAATGATCATTGACCTCTTATTCGTGACCTTGGGAATAGCAGTGCTAGTTAAATCTGCTGACTTGTTAGTTGAATCATCAAGTGATTTGGCAACCAAGTTAGGTGTATCTGCTGTCGTGGTTGGGGCGATCATTGTAGGTTTTGGAACGAGCATGCCAGAAATGGCAGTTTCAACAACCGCCGCTGTGCGAGGAGACATTGATCTTGGAATAGGGAATGTTGTCGGATCAATTATCGCTAATTTAACATTGGTCGTCGGGGCCACAACATTCGCAGCAAAGATCCCACTACCTCGATATTTCCTCAAATTCCATATCCCGCTATCAATGAACGCTGTTTTCTGGTTCTTTGCCTTCGCTCAGAATGGTTTCAGGCGCTACGAGGGTTTTATCCTTCTAGGAATGCTTGCCGTATCTTTATGGATGATGTTAGAGGATGGAAGGAAGCAGAGAAGCAATAATGCTGAACCGGGACAAGAATTCCCTACCTATAGTCAGGCAACTGAAACACGAGAGTGGATTATAGATGGCAGTATTATCTTGGCCTCGTTGGTTGGGGTAATTGGCTCATCTTATTTTATCACCGAGGGAGCTACAGGGTTAGCAGAAGAATGGGGGATAGGAAGTGGCTTTATCGGAGCTAGTCTCGTAGCTATTGGAACGTCTCTTCCAGAGTTGGTTGCGTCTATTGTTGCTCTGCGTAAAGGAAAGTCGGAGATAATAATAGGCACAATCTTGGGGTCAAATGTTTTCAACGGAGTAGCAATTGGCGCTGCGATAGGGATACTGGGGCCCGGCGAAATGAATGATACGAAAATAATTGGGTGGTTATCCGCATTGTCAATTCTACTTGCAGCGGTAACTTGGAGCTTTAAGTCCCTTAGCCCAAAGCCAATGGGTAGGATTACTGGATTTGCATTGTTATCTATCTACGTGTTCTGGCTAGTTTTCGTAGGTATTTGAAACATATGTCTTGCAATCCGTTTTAGGAATCTGGTGGATACTATCAATCTATGAGTGAAAGCTATTGGATAGAAACTTTAGGATGCCCCAAAAATGAGGTTGATAGCGAAAAGCTCGAAGGAACCTTATTGAACGATGGGATGACTTTGGCTGACTCGCCTGAGTTAGCTGACCTTGTTGTCGTAAACACTTGTGCATTTATTGAAGATGCCCGCAAAGAAAGTGTTGATACGATCTACCAACTTAATAGTGTTCGTAACCCCGACTCTGAACTGGTTGTAACAGGTTGTCTAGCGGAGCGTTATGGATCTTCCTTAGGAGAGGCACTTGGAAATGACGTTAACTCGGTAGCAGGATTCGGAGTCCCAGTCACTCTATCAAAAAAGCAAAACACCTCAGAATTTGATCTACTCAATCTTCCACGTCCAAGTTCCAATAGGCCTTGGGGGTATGTCAAAGTGGCTGAAGGATGCGACAGGATTTGCGGATTTTGCTCTATCCCCTCTTTTAGGGGTCCGCAACGGTCACGATCAGTAAATACCATACTCGCAGAAATCGAGAGCATGGAACTTTCTGAAGTTGTTCTTATCGCTCAGGATCTAGCATCTTACGGGAGAGACCTAAATGAAACAGCGAACATGCAAAAGCTATACGAAGAAGTAAACAAGGTTGTGAAGTGGGTTCGGCTACTTTACCTATATCCCTCAAGCTTAAACGAAAGTTTAATAGAAGCAATAGGCTCAAGCCCTGTTCCATATTTCGACCTTAGTCTTCAGCACGTATCCCAACCCTTACTTAGGAAAATGAGGCGATGGGGCAATTATCAAAAGTTCACAGAAACTATTAATCGCATTCGGTTGCTCAATGATAAGGCCGTGTTTCGCACGAACTTTATCATCGGCTATCCGGGAGAAACCGAAAGTGACCATGATGCCTTATTGAGATTCGTTGAAGAGAATAGAATTGACTGGTGTGGGTTTTTTGCCTTTTCTCGCGAGGAGGGGACATATGCTTTCTCTCTAGAGGATCAGGTTGACAAAGCATTGATGAATGAGCGTTTGCTAGAGCTATCCGAGTTGCAGGACTCAATTGTTTCAGTCAAGCGAGATGAAATTATTGGAGAGGATGTAGACATATTAGTAGATGAGGTTGGAGTCGCCCGAAGCTTTAGGGAGGCGCCTGAAATCGATGGAATCATTAAGGTCTCAAATCACCTTCCAGTAGGAGAGTTTGCTAATGTAAAAATCGTAGAAGCCGTTGGTACTGATGTGGTTGCGATTTGATCTGAAATGATTTGAAGCGTTTTGCAGTTCCCCCAAAGGAAACCTGAATGCATAATTTAACACCTGCTAATTTAATAACAATAACGCGGATACTAGTGTCTCCAATTCTATTCATTGTGATCCTCTCTGCAGAAGGTGAAAACGGGGCATCGTGGACTGCTTTTATTTTTGGATTTATCCTAGGCATAAGCGATGCTTTTGATGGTGTGCTTGCCAGAGCTACTAACAGCGAAACTAAATTAGGAGCTTTTCTAGATCCTCTGGCTGACAAAGTAGTAGTCCTAGGGTGCATGTTCTCCTTATTGGCAATTGGGCGCTTCCATTACATCCCTGTTTTGATCATTGCAGTGCGAGAAATTGGGATCTCAACGTTCCGATTTATGAAAGCACGACGAAAGATTATTATTCCTGCCTCCAAGCTTGCGAAATGGAAAACATTTGCACAAGGATCGGCACTACTCCTTGCAGTGCTTCCACCTTTAAAAGACAATGATTGGCTCGTGACTACTATTCTATGGTTCGCTGTTCTGATGACTGTCGTGACAGGTTGGCAATACGTACGTAATAGTAGTTTGATGACAGCGGCATCGAAAGAAGGTCAAATCTAATGAAACGAATTAGCTGTGAAGTGGTTGCTGTAGGCACAGAACTTCTTTTAGGTCAGATCGTCGATACCAACTCTTCCTGGATAGGGGAGCAGTTGGCCTTATCCGGCATTGATAGTTTCTTCCAAACAAAAGTGGGGGATAATCCCGACCGAATCAAGAGCGTCCTAAGTCAAGCGGTAGAGCGATCTGATTATGTCATCGTATGTGGGGGTTTAGGACCTACGCAAGATGATTTGACAAGGGATATGATTGCGGAGTTGATGGGTGTTGAACTTAGGCTAAACGAAGATTTGGTTGACAAGATAACAGCAATGTTCTCAAGCCGAAATAGACCTATGCCAGAGAATAACTTGAGACAGGCGATGGTCCCCGAAGGGGCTGAAGCACTACCCGTCATGCCTGGGACAGCTCCCGGTTTAAAGGCTCAAGTCAATGGTGTTACAATTTATGCTGTTCCTGGAGTTCCTTGGGAGATGAAACAAATGGTGACATCCTGCATTCTCCCGGATATTAGGGCTGAAACGGGCCTGACTTCAGTTATTCGATCAAAAACGTTGAGAACATGGGGTGATTCTGAATCGGGTCTAGCAGAAAAACTTTCAAGCAACATAAAGCGTCTTGACAAGGAAGGGACAGCAACTATTGCATTTCTGGCAAGTGGTGTTGAGGGTCTCAAAATTAGAATTACCGCAAAAGGTGATAGCGAAGAATCAGTTAACAAAATACTTGAAGCCGAAGCAGTGAAAGTTGCTGATGCTATCGGCAATGAAATTATCTTTTCTCGCGATGACGAATCTATGGAAGCAACAATAATTCAGTTATGTCGTAGCCAAGATTTAAGTCTGGGTCTTGCAGAGTCAATGACGGGTGGACTTATCGCAAGTCGGATAACCAGCCAACCGGGTTCCAGCGATGTTTTCAAAGGTGGAATAATCCCATACTCAACTGATATCAAGCAAAGCATATTGAAAGTTTCTGAAGGTCCCGTCATATCAAAAGCGGCCGTGGAGCAGATGGCAAAAGGTGCCTGCACCATTTTAAATTGTGATGTATCCGTTGCAGTTTCTGGAAATGCCGGCCCTACTGCTAGCGAGGATGAAGTGGGCAGAGTGTGGATGGCTACCTCAGTAGATGGGATCGTCGAGTCGTTCACAGTGAAATGGCCATTTGACCGAGAACGAGTTCGCCAATTTACCACTATCTCAGTACTGAATGCTCTACGACTCCGTTTGGACAGTCGTCAATAACCTATCGTCTGTCCACCTATCTAGAAAAGCCAACAAATTAGCAAAAATTTCATTTCTGTGCTCTGCAATCATGTTAGTGCCATGCTGTTGCCCCTCAATCAACAAAAATTGTGTAGCCGCTGCGGCAGACTCTATCTTTCTTGCATCTGAATAATATTGAGAGTCATTTTCGGCAACTATAAGAAGTAGTGGAATCACCATTGATTCAACAGCAGTTAAAGCATTAATCCTCCCAAATTCTGCCGGAGGGGAGAGTGCGGCTACTCCCTGCACTTGCGATTCAGAAGCTAACTCAATAACTGTAGTTCCACCCATAGAAGCTCCGATGAGGACAACTTGCTTTGCGCCCTTTGCTCGCATATATGCAATAGCGGCTTCAAGATCTCGATCCATTCTTGTGTCTTTTGTTCCGGTGGATTTTCCATAACCACGAAAATCAAATGTCAAAACCTTATAACCAGACTCGGCTACGAATCTAGCAAACGGAAACCATGAGGTCTGGTCTCGGCCACGCATATGCGTCAAAATTACCGCAATTTCCCCAGCCCCGAATACAGACCCCCAAAGATCCTCCGAATCTTCAGTGCGAAAACGTATAATCTCGTCAACTCCTGGGGCCTTAGCATCGTCCTCATTTATGGATGCTGTCAAGGGATCAACCTCAGGTGGACCATCATCAGAAGCACAGGCTGTGACAAGTGCATAGGTAATGCTTAGAAAAACCATCCCCACCAGAAACGACTTCAAAACTATTTCCGTTTAGTTTTCGCCATCAAGCGGTTTGAGGCTAAGCGAGGCGGAATTCATACAGAACCTCTCTCCAGTTGGTGGTGGGCCATCGTTGAATATGTGACCTAAATGCGCTCCACAGTTCGCACAGAGAGCTTCAACGCGTGTCATTCCATGAGAATGATCTATTTTCCTCTTGACCGTACTACTACCAACTGCCTCAAAGAAGCTTGGCCAACCTGTCCCTGAGTCAAACTTTGTATCACTCGCAAAGAGTTCAACATCACAAACTATGCAATGGTAACGTCCAACTTCTTTACTATCCCAATAGCACCCTGTGAACGCACGTTCCGTCCCCGCGTGCTGAGTAACGAAATACTGTTCATCCGTTAGGCGCTCACGGATTTCTTGCTCATTTTTCTCGTACTGCAAAATAAACCTTCCTTGGGCAAAGAATAGTAGACACTGCGCCTAGTCTAATGCCATCAAAGTTTTTTACCGATATCATTGACCGAACAAACGTTCGCAATTACACTTATGTAATACATTAGTGTCACACCCCCAAATTAAGGTGCGAAAAGTAAAGTAATTCAATCAAACCGAGAAAAGTAGGTAGAAAATGGATAATGAGAAAGCTCTAGATCTAGCACTA
>CAJWRY010000052.1 GCA_913046155.1 uncultured Candidatus Nemicrothrix sp.
TGTGATGTACGAAGTAGCCGGCAATGCTGCCCGGTCCAGCGTTGAGGTACTTGTAAGTGCACCATGAAGCAAAATCAATTCCCCAGTCGTGTAGTTCTAAAGGAACATTTCCTACTGCATGAGCTAGATCTAAACCAAATGTGATTTCCTGACTTTTGAGTATCGGGGACATGGATGCAATGTCAAGGAACTGGCCGGTGTAGTAATTCACTCCTCCTAGTAGCGCTAAGGAGATGTCTTTGTGATGGTGGAGCGTGCGTTCTAGGTCATCTGGTGTTAGGTGGTCTGGGTTCTCTGCTTCGATAGTGATGACGTCTGTGTTTGGATTTCCGCCATGCCAGGCTACTTGAGCCGCAGCAGCGTATCTATCAGATGGAAATGCGTGGGGTTCAATGAGGATCTTTTGTCTTTCACTAGTTGGCCTGTAGAAGGAAGCCATTAACATATGCAGATTTGTAGTCAATGATCCCATTATGCCTGTTTCGGAAGGAAGACAACCGACAATGCTTGTCTGGAGCTCAGCAATACTTTCATCTAATCGGTACCATGCTTCTTCCCC
This sequence comes from uncultured Candidatus Nemicrothrix sp., assembly GCA_913046155.1. Lineage (GTDB taxonomy): Bacteria > Actinomycetota > Acidimicrobiia > Acidimicrobiales > UBA8592 > UBA8592. The sequence goes on from CAJWRY010000052.1 coordinate 560, forward strand.
ATCGAAATGACCACTGACGCCCTTTTCCCCCCATTGGTCAAGGGCCTCCTTTATCGCAGGTCGTGTTCTTTTGGGAAGTAACCCTAAGGAATTGCCGGCAAAATAGGCTTGGTCGGTGCCATCAGAGTGCTTGGGAATTTCGAATTCATTTCGAAGTTTTGTAAGAGGTTCCCGTCCATCAAGTTCTTTAGCTTCGTCAAAGTCTAACGGCACTCCCACTATGTGTCTCCGCTGATTATGACTTTGTCATTATTAAGTTGGTCTATTTCATTTTCGGACAGGCCAAGAGACTCCAAGATGCTTCGGTTGTGCTGCCCTAGAGTTGGCGCTACTAGGTCTAGCGGTTCAGGAAAGTCAGAGAATCTGAGCGGATCACCGGGAATATGCACGTTTCCAAGAAGTGGATCAGTAACTTCTCGAACAGCTCCGCGCGACTCAAAATATGGATGACCTATCGCATCATAGGGTGCAAGAACAGGTCCCGAAGGAACACGCGCCTCGGCAAGAATATCAAGAATCTCTTGATCGTTATCAAAGCTTTGCATCCAATCATGAATGATATTGTTTAAGTCATCACGATTCTTCATTCTTCCTTTAAGGTCGGCGAAACGCTCATCATGCAAAAGTTCTGGTTTCCCTATCGCTTCCACAAAGCGTGGCCATTGCGCTTCCATGCATTGGATAACAATCCATTCTTGTGGCCCCTTGAAGGCACCCAGCGGGCTGTTAATTCTTGATAAATGACCTGACCTTTTAGGCTTCCACCTCATCCCTGTTAAGGACGGGCCTTGTACTGCGAGTTCTTGAGAGTGAAATAAGGAATCAACCATAGCGATGTCTAGGAATTGGCCTTTCCCAGTTCGTTCTCTATGGAAAAGTGCGTACCCGATCGCAGCTACTGCATGCACTCCTGTCATGACATCAGCAATTGATTGACCGACTGGCATAGGTGGTCCCTCGGGGTCCCCTGTCATGTACATAGTTCCGCTGAAAGCTTGAGCGATCATATCAAAGGCGGGTTTATCACTCATAGCGCTTTCTCTACCAAACCCTGAAATGGAAGCCATTATTAGTTGAGGATTGAGTTCCCTTAAAGCATCCCAATCTAACTTTCTTCTTTCAAGGACTCCCGGCCCATAATTCTCGACAAAAACATCGGCTTTACCAATTAGTTTCAAAAGAATATCTTTACCTCTTGGCTCGTCAAAATTTATGCAGAGGCTTTTCTTTCCTCTGTTCTGTTGAACAAAATATCCACTTCTACCTTTCTCATTGATGATTGCGTAGTTGCGGGACGGGTCGCCTGAGGGAGCTTGTTCTATTTTGATGATGTCTGCACCCATCTCAGCCATCATTCTTGTAACAGTGGGCCCAGCCAGATATTGAGTCATATCGATTACTTGTATTCCCTCAAGTATTCTGCGCTTTTCCATATATGAGACCGTACCGTGCGACGACAGAAGGTGCTAAACCAAGAGTGTTGTGGCAATACCAAAACTTCACAACTGGAGGGTTTCTAGCTATCATATTTCAAGGGAGGAAGCATGACGGATGTAATGCATGAGAGAGAAAAAACTCAGGAAGATGCCGCTGCTCCTACTGGGAGAAAAGAAATAACAGCTGAACGATATTTGTCTCGTGACATGCTTGACCAAGAATGGGAACATCTTTGGCCACGTACGTGGTTATATGCCGGTGTAGCTTCTGATGTTTCTGAACCGGGTGAGTATTTTGTTTTTAATATTGGGCCCGAATCGATTTTGGTTTCACATACTGATGAAGGTGAAATATCTGCTTTCTATAATGCATGTCAACATAGAGGTGCCCGCATCATGGTTAATGAACGTGGATGGATCAAAAATTTTGTGTGCCCTTACCATGGTTGGACGTACAGTCGTGACGGAGCGTTAACTGTTGTTCCAGATGAGAATCGATTCAGCCAAGGCATTGACTGTGATAAACAGTCGCTTATCCCAGTGCGGACTGAAATCTGGGCAGGCCTAGTTTGGATATGCATGGATGAGGATGCGCCATCTTTTGATGAATACATCGGCCCGCTTAAGGAACAGATTGACCCTTATCGACTTGAGGATATGGTTTTAGCCCAAGATCAAACAGTTCACTTAGAATGCAATTGGAAGGCAGTGTTTGATAACTTTGGTGAGCTTTACCATGTAGAGCACATCCACCCTCAACATGCCTTAATCTTTGATTGCCCAACTAGTAGAGTCCGACTTTGGAAGCATGGACATACCAGTGTTTACATTGATGGATTTACGGTCAATACGCGGCTTCCGATCCCTGATGAACCTACGAAGTTAATGAAAAGTCAGTTGCTTTCACTTGGCATGGATCCTGAAGAATATCGCGGAAGAGTCCTTGATATTCGTAAAGACGTACAAAAGAAAAGGCGGGATATGGGTCCTGATCTTGGGTATAACTACGACCTTCTTTCAGACGAGGAACTCAGTGATATTTTCCAGCATAATATTTTCCCCAATATGCTTATAACGCTTCAACCCGATAAAGCGTTAATTATGAGAGCACGACCCCATCACAGCGACCCTAGTAAGTGCTACTGGGATAAAGTTACGCTTGTAATGCCACCGAGCGACAATGCGGAAATTGTAGCTGATTTGCAGTTTATGCCGAAATCCAAGCCTATCCCAGATGAGCGCCCTGATCGTGAGGAATTTACACAGGAAGATGTGATAGCTGGCAAAAAGACAATGGATATTACGGTTGACCAAGATGTTCATTTAATTCGCGATGTCCAAAATGGAATGCGATCACGTGGATTTTCGAAACAAGTTCTCAACGACGATGAAGCAAGGATTCAGCATTACCACGATTGGTATTCGTGGTTTATGGGATTGTAACTATTCCTAAATTTCGCATGGAAAATCATTTCTCTTTTCTATCTTGGAATTTGGCCCTGCTTAACCGGTCAGCCCACGCCCCCCAACATTGGGAATTGTGCGACACTGAAGAGGTAGTTCGAGAACAAGTTATTGAATTATCTCCAGATATTGTTCTCTTTCAAGAACTACCGGGTTTGGTTCCTTATATTGAAACTCACAATATGATTCGGGCGAACCCGCAAAGCCACAGTGGGCACCTTGCTATTTTAATTTCTCAACGCTTATCAGAATTTGAAGTAACTATCACACCCCTTGAAGGGTTTGGTTTATCTGTGACCTTCATGGAAGTTGGCTTGACTGTGGCAAATATACATCTAGCACCTGGGAAGGGAAATACTGAATTACGCCTGTCGCAATTAGCCGCCGTGATTGATTCTTCCCCAACCGAACGTATTGCAATCATTGGGGATACGAATACGAGGGCAAGTGAGATTACGAAAATTAAAGATTCAGGTTTAGGAGTTCCTGACCTTCCTGGCCCTACGTGGGATAGCTTCAGAAACCGATTTCATGTTGATAGTCCCCGATTCAAAGCATCATTTACGAGATGCATCAATCATCCTGATGTCAAGATTAGAGATCTACAAATCCTTGAAGGTAAGGTCATCAGGAGTGAAAAGAGCTTTCATATAAGTGACCACTTTGCCCTATTTGGACGTATGCAACTATGAACAGAGAACCTAATCCACACATCCACGAGAGCACTCAGTCTGAATTAGTAAATGAGTTAAGAAAACTAGTGTCATCTGTGAGAACTGCTGACTTTGATGAACGTATTAGTCAAGGGAAACCTTTGACTGACCTAATTCAACAAATACGAGCCATTCGAGAAGACCTTTCCTCCTATCAGGTGGGAGGAGAGAGAATGCAGGCTGGTTTGAGACCTCAAGAGCATTTCTTTCGGCCGGATACTGGAAAGGATTACGATTTAAAAGGCTTGCAACCTCAAGAGTTTTTCCCGTACAGCCCAATCATAGGTCCACTAAACCCGATTGCTCCCCCATTTCAATTCACCATGGAGAATGAGGTCATGTATGCGACCGGAAGTTTTGACTCTCAGTATTGTGGCCCTCCTGAAGGTGTGCATGGAGGACACGTTGCGGCTCTTATGGATGAATTGCTTGGTGTTACCTGTGTGATGTGCGGTCATGGAGGATATACGGGAACATTATCTGTTCGCTACCTTTCACCAACCCCATTGGATATGGAATTATCAGGAAAGGCTTGGGTCGAAACGATTAATGGTCGAAAGGCAGTCATAGTGGGGGAATTACGGGCTGGCGATCGGGTTTGTGCGGAAGCTGAGGGCCTATTTATCAAACCGAAGACATAGTTTCCCCCTCTTAGTTCAAATTATTGAATTAGTGATTCTTGAAGTAGCGTGTTCATATGGCTTCAAAATCTGGATGGACCTTTGACGATGTTCCTGACCAAACTGGCAAGACGGCGATTATAACTGGAAGTAATTCAGGAATAGGTCTTGAAACTGCTCGGTTTCTTGTGATGCGTGGAGCTTCAGTGATCCTCGCAGTAAGGAATTCGATAAAAGGCGCCGAAGCCATGGATCAACTTACATCGTCTCAGCCAGGCAGTGAAGTTGAGGTAGCTCACCTGGATTTGGCAGACCTTTCTTCAATCGGAGACTTTGCTAATTGGTTTACAGATACCGGGCGGCCGTTAGATTATCTGATCAATAATGCGGGTGTGATGGGAATTCCCCGCACTACAACAGTTGATGGTTTTGAATTACAGTTTGGAACTAATCATCTTGGGCATTTCGCATTGACAGGTCGATTGATGGGGACGTTATTGGATAATCCAGGCAGCAGGATAGTTAATGTAGCGAGCAATGCCCACAGACAGGGTGTTTTGAATTTCTATGACTTACAATCAGAGCGACGATACGGAAAGATGCGGGCGTATGCTCAAAGCAAACTTGCAAACCTTGTGTTTACGACTGAACTTGATAGACGATTAAGGCGGGCTTCACGCTCAGATGTTCTTTCGGTGGCGGCTCATCCAGGCATGGCAGAGTCAAACATTGTTAAATTTCAACCTGAACTCACTGTTCATCGTTACGCCGAAAACATTTGGGGGAAGATAGGTCCTTTTATCTGCCAAACCGCTGCTGATGGCGCAATTCCAACATTGCGAGCAGCTACCGATCCCGAAGCTGAAGGTAGTGATTACTATGGGCCAAACCATCGATTACAAATTCGGGGACCCGCAGTGAAAGTTGAGGCGAAAAAAGCTGCGTATGATGTCCACGATGGTCGTGCTCTCTGGGAACAGAGCGTCGAACTTACAGGAGTTGACTTCTCAGTACTTGATGTGTTCTAGGCTTTCTTTCCAAATGTAGGTCGTTCAATTAAGTCACGAACATGACTTGTTTCATTAATGCTTCGAACTGTTCTTAGCCCATTCGTTGATGCTTGCACTCTAGTAATTCCTGTGTAATCAGGCTGGATCATAAATGGATTGTCCAACTGCCATAGGGTCTGTAAGTAGACTGACGTGACCATACCATGACAGAAGACGACAACTGTTTCGCCTCTGTGAGTGGCAATTAGATCGTCAAATGCCCCTACAACGCGATCGCGGAATGAGTCATAATCTCCTTCAAAAACTGCTAAAGGATCATTTATATAGGCTTGGATAGGGGCTGAGTCATATGTCATTTCTTCGACAGGTATGTATGTTGAGCTGTTGTGATCAGACTCGCGCAGATCATCTCTAGACGAAACAGTTATATTGGTCGTCGTGGATAATGGATCTGCCGTTTCTAGAGCTCGACGCATAGAACTTGACACGATGTGGTCAATCTTTTCTCCTCTTAGGAAATCAGCAACTGCTCGGGCTTGCTTTATGCCAAGTTCAGAAAGTGGCGGGTCAGCTGGCCCATCCGAATCACCGTTTTCAACTCTCTCAGGGCGTGCGTGACGTACGATTATAAGATCCATTAAATTCTTTCTTAGATTAGTGGCTGCAAATGGTCGACGAGATTCCATCTTACGGCAGCATCAATGGACCCCTGCAAGAATTTCTCGAATCTTTGATGCATTCTGTCTGCTCCTGCACCGTATGCAGAAACATCCTGAAGATAGGGAACCGCTTGGCAAGATACCGGATATAGGATTCCCCAGGCTAGTGCTTCTTCTAAGTCCTCAGCAGACCAGCTAGGTCCCCCACTGCTTGAAAGGGTATCTCGGTAGAGTTTCAAGAAGTCTTCTTCTACTGCCAGTGTTTCTTCAGTATGGGATGCAGCAAGTAACCAAGCCAGATCAACGCCTGGATGAGAAATCATGGGACTTTGCCAATCGATGACAATGGGTCCATCGTCATCAATAAGAACATTATCTAATTCGTAGTCCATATGTGTCAGGGTCCAATCCCTTTTGGCATAGTGATCTAGCCATTCAACTGTGTTGAAAACCCATGTTGACTCGAGGACAGTAAAGAGTTCTTTGGGGTAACGGTTCGGCTCTTGAGATGCGAGCGTTTTCCATGAGTGCCTCGTTATGTCTATCCCCAGTTTCAGGCTCTCAGCAGTCCAATCAATGAGCCATGGTATTTCTCGTAATCGTTGATCCATCCAGAACTTTCCGTGCATCCTTGCCAAGTCAGTCACAAGCTTTTCCATGACATTGATTTCGCACCCTTTTAGAATGTCGCCCTTTTCTGCGTGTCCTAAATATTCAAGTAAAAGAAATGCGCGTCCGGTTTGATGATCAAATCTATTTATCCAACACTTTGGAATTCGCATATCAACTTGATCTACCAGATCTGCGTAGAAGCCAGACTCCCGAACGTAGTATTGCATTACTTCGTTATACAGCCTGGCGATATCATCATCGAGCGGGCATTTCGCCACAAAAGATTCGGGAAGGTTTGGATCCGAGCCTTCTTCCCATTGAATGGTGAAGATTCCAACTTCACCCATTGCCCCCGTGAATCCTTCCATCGGGGCATGATTAAACGCAATTATCCCCGAGATATCATGACCTGCATCATGGAATTGTTGCTCCAACCAGTCTGCCGAGACTTGAGATAAAGAAATTGGAATGTCTGTCATTAACTCTCCTATACCTTTGTAGCACACAGGTTCTGAATAGAGAATACAGATACGAGAGTTTGGTAAAGGAATTGAATCCTAACAGCAGGGTGTAGAGTTCATTCCCATGGCGCAACGCATGACCTCTGATTTAAATGCAAGGGTGTGGGGATTTGTAGCGTTTACTGGAATTTCCTTTGGTGCCGGTGGTCTACTCGTTAAAAAATTAACAAATGATGGTATTGATGCATTCACTGTGACGTGGGTTCCCTTTCTTTTCGGAGGTCTCATTGCACTGATTCATGGAATATTCACAAGAGAATTGCGGTGGTCTTCTGTTCCAGCTGGCATTCTGCTGGGGTTTTTTAGTTCGCTAGGCCCATCGTTAATATTTAATGTAGGATTTGATCGCCTTCCTGCGGGGATAAATACGCTACTTATATCTTTAGGACCTATCTTTACAGCGATTGTTGCTCACTTTGTTTTCACAGATGAACGGTTTAATTTATTGAAAGCCTTCGGACTCGTAGCCGCCTATGGAGGAGTTACTATCCTCGCAGCAGGATCAATTGATGCTGGGGGTAACGTATGGGATATTCTTCTTGTCCTCCTAGGGTCATGTATCGCAGGAGCTGCAGGAGTACTGACGAGATTTTTAACATTACGTCATAAGCCAATGGCATTGATCGCCCCAAACCTGCTGGTCGCAGGTGTAGCGTCTTTTATTTTAACGATTGGTTTTGATGTAGCTTCAAAGCCAGACGATGGATTTGCGTCATGGCATATCCCTATGCTTTTTGCTTTTGGTTTGATCACATATTTATCTTTTCTATCGATTTTAAAAGCAAATGAAATTGGGACCACGGGCCAAGTTTCGGTAATTGGTTACTTCCTTCCATTATTTGGTGTTGTTGGTGGAGCCATGTTCTTTGATGAAGAACTCGATGCATCAGTTCTTCTCGGCGGTGTACTTATCCTATTCGCTATGACTGCAATCGCTCGCGGATCTATCCCCTTTCGGAACAAACGTAAAGAGTCTGATGCCTAACAATCTCTTTCACGCGTTACACGATTCTGCTAAAGACTCTCAGCAAAAGCGCTTCTTATCATCCCCCTCAGGTCGCTCTATAAGCTACGGAGAATTCTTTGAGTTAGCGGCAAGGTATGCAAGTGCCCTGCAGTCACACGGTATTGAAAAGGGAGATCGAGTCTTAGCCAAAACTCTTAAATCTCTTCACTCGTTAGCACTGTACGTATCATGCCTACAGCGAGGAGCGGTATTCATTCCCGTCAACCCGTTATCGTCCGAAGAGGAAATGAGTTACCTCATCAACGATGCTGATCCAGCGATGGTTGTATTAGATCCTGACAGTTCAGTCAATGCTGATATAGCGGTCGAAACTATCGGTACGTCCGGCACTCTTTCCAAGCGCGCCAGTGAGTCGCCTTCTTTGAAAGAGCACGATTTATCATCCGGTGAGGATCCAGCAGTCATACTTTATACAAGCGGAACAACTGGGAAACCCAAAGGAGTAATGATTAGTCACCGTGCTTTGATAGCAAACGGGTCTGCGTTAAATCAGCTTTGGGGTTTCTCACAGTCAGATGTTCTTTTGCACGCTCTTCCTCTATTCCACGTTCATGGTTTATTTGTGGCAATGCATTGTGCAATGCTTAGCGCTGCAGAAGTTATATTTCTCGAAAAGTTCTCCGTTTCTGAGACTATTGATAACTTAGCTCGAGCAACTGTTTTTATGGGAGTACCGACCTATTACTCACGCTTATTATCCCGAGATGATTTCACGAAGGATCTTTGCTCTGAAATGCGTTTGTTTACCTCTGGTTCTGCACCAATGACCGAACAAACCCACCATGCTTTTCACCGTAGAACTGGTCATAAGATTCTTGAGCGATATGGGATGACAGAAGCTGGAATAATAACGTCCAATCCGCTACATGGTGATCGTGTTCCGGGCTCTGTGGGGTTTGCTTTACCTGGGGTTCAAATGCGCCTCTCAAATGACGGAAGAGAATGTGATCTGGGTGAGGTAGGTATTGTTGAAGTTGCTGGGGATCATCTCTTTAACGGTTATTGGCGGAAACCAACGGAAACAGCCGAAGTGCTTCGTAACGACGGTTTCTTAATCACAGGTGATGTTGGAGTAATGGATGAAGATGGCAGGCTTTGTCTAAAAGGAAGAAATACAGATCTGATTATAAGCGGAGGTGAGAACATTTATCCTAAAGAGATTGAACTGCACCTTGACGATGTTGAGTGTGTAGCTGAGTCGGCGGTAATCGGGATCTCAGACGATGATTTAGGGGAGAGGATTGTCGCTGTTATAGTCGCTGACGGAATTTTCTCAGAACAAAAAGTCAAAGAAAAATTAAGGCATCAGGTTGCGGATTTTAAATTCCCCAGTGAGTTCATTATCGTTGAGGAGCTTCCTCGAAATTCCATGGGGAAAATTCAGAAGAGCAAACTTCGAGATGCCTACAGCGAGCAGGCTCCAAATAAGGGAGAGAGTCGGAATAGATGAGCGAGTTATCCCAGAACCTATCCCGACCGAAATTGTCTGATGCTATTTCCGCGCTACGGATACAAGATTTTCGCCGATTCTGGTTTGCGGGTTTAGCCTCTAATAGTGGTGGTTGGCTGCAAGGGATAGCGTCTCCTTTCATAATGTATGAAATGACCGAGTCCGGAGCGTGGGTAGGTGCTTCAGTATTTGCATTAATGATTCCTATGGCAATTGTTGGCCCCTTTGCAGGTCCCATGGCAGATCGGCTCTCAAGACGAAAAATTTTATTAGTATGCGAAGTGCTTTTAGCTACTATCGCCGTATCAAATGCATTCCTATGGTGGGCAGGCGTGCGTGAACCATTGATTTATGTCGCTGTGAATGTGATCTATGGAATTGGTAATGGGTATGCCTTACCGGCTTGGCAAG
>CAJWRY010000053.1 GCA_913046155.1 uncultured Candidatus Nemicrothrix sp.
CGCCCCGAACTACAGCACCTAGCGTGATTATTCCATCTACATTTGCGTTCTTTGCAATGGCACTGCATGCAAAAGGGATCTCGAAGGCGCCGGGAACCCAGTAAGTGAGTATTGAATCAACGGCGACGCCCTGAGATTCAAGATAAGATTTCGCACCGTCAATAAGTCTTTCAGTAATTTCTAAATTGAACTTTCCAGCTACGATAGCGATAGATAAAGATTGATCTCCGTTAATTTTAGAGCTTTCCAGTGTCATTTAACTGTCCTTTGATGTATTGCTTTTGTCCATCAGGTGTCCCATGCGTTCTTCTTTTGTTTGGAGATATCTCACGTTCTCAGGGTTTGAGTCGCTTATGAGCGGAACTCTTTCAACTATTTCCAGATTGTACCCTTGAAGCCCTCCATACTTGGCAGGGTTGTTTGTTAGGATTCTCATTTTTTGAATTCCTAAGTCAGCTATTATCTGGGCACCTATTCCATATTCACGTGAATCGGGGGCGAATCCCAAAGCGACATTAGCATCAACGGTGTCCATGCCTTCATCTTGAAGGGCATAAGCGCGCATTTTATGGCCGAGCCCTATGCCTCGGCCTTCGTGACCTCTGAGGTAAATTATGGCTCCACTTCCGTTCTCTGCAACGAGTTTCATTGCAAGATCTAGTTGAGATCCACAATCACACCGAAGGGAGCCAAGAACGTCTCCGGTCAAGCATTCTGAGTGCACACGAACAAGTGGAGTTTCATTTTCGTTTAAGTCGCCAAAAACGAACGCTAGGTGCTCTACATCATCTAAAGAACTTCTATAGATGTGGGCAGAAAATTCACCGTATATTGTGGGGATTCGTGCAGATGAGAACCGTTCTACAAGTCTTTCATGACGGTTTCGGTATCTGATCATGTCAGCAATTGAAATAATTGGGATGTCATGGGTTTGGGCGAATTTGATAAGTTCTGGTAAGCGAGCCATTGTTCCGTCGTCCGAAACTATTTCACATAGTACTCCCGCAGGGGCTAGCCCTGCCATTGTTGCCAAGTCAACTGCAGCTTCTGTGTGTCCAGCCCTTTTGAGGACTCCGCCTGCTCTGGCTCTGAGAGGGAAGACGTGTCCTGGTCTGGCAAAACCGCTTGCAGCAATATGTCCGTTTGCAAGTGCTTTGCAAGTCAATGAACGGTCACTTGCTGAGATTCCAGTGGTTGTTCCTTCGGCCACATCTACAGAAATTGTGAAAGCGGTTCCCATAGCTTCGGTATTGTTTGCAACCATAAGTGGCAAATGAAGAGCATCCGCTCGTTCATTTGTAATGGCGCAGCACACAACGCCACTTGTATATTTGACCATAAAAGCCATATCTTCGGCGGTGACTGATTCAGCAGCGATAATCAAGTCTCCTTCATTTTCTCTATCTTCGTCATCGACGACGACCACAAACTTGCCTGCCGCAATTGCGTCTATTGCTTCCCTTATCGTGTTGAGTTCAGACATCTATGGTTGTTTCCTTTTCGTTATAGTTGAGTTGTCGCTCAATATATTTTGCGAGGATGTCAACTTCAATGTTCACTATATCGCCCACTGACTTTTCGTTTAAGTTCGTCGCATCCCAGGTATGAGGAATTATTGCAACCGAGAACTTATCGTTAGAGACATTTGCAACGGTTAGGCTAATTCCGTCAATTGCAATTGACCCCTTCTCGCAGACATAGCGACCCCAGTCATCGTTAAGATCAAATTCGTACCGGTAAGATCCGTCATCTTGATTTGAAATATCGGCTATTTGAGTAGTGCAATCTACGTGTCCCTGTACTACGTGTCCTCCGAATCGCCCTTCTGATTTGAGTGGTCGCTCTAAGTTAACCTTGCTTCCTTGGGTAAGGGTGCCTAAATTGGTTCGGCTCATTGTTTCCGGCACGGCATCAGCAGACCAAGAAGTGTCATTGTATTCTGTTACCGTCAAGCAGCACCCATTTACGGCTATGGATGCGCCGATAGAAATATCTGCGATGACGGTTTTTGCATTGAGGGTGATCCTCACTCCAGAGCCGGAAGGAGTTATCTTAGAAACTATTCCGACTTCTTCAATTATTCCTGTAAACACTTTTCTCCTTGTCCGTCGGGACGAGAAGGAGAAAAGGCACGTTGAAGCCTTTAAATTTCCTCTCCCATCCGGACTATAACCGTCGGCTTTGGATTTTCACCAAATCAGTCAATTTACAAAAGAGACTCGTGGGCTTGGCGTTGGGCGCCTTTACCACCGGTTGGGAGTTTCACCCGTTCCCGAGGATTTATTATGCACATTCGTGCTATGTCTTATTAATGTATACCATTAATATAGGATATGCAAGTTTCTTCTTATCAGGTGAGTGGTATCAGAAGATGCTGAGAGATATCGCCTACTAAAGAAACTTTGATTTCCCTGGTTTGGAAATGCCATTTCTTGTCCTCAAAGAGAAATGTATCTTCATAGAAACCAGTGATGATAGGTTGAAGAGGAAAATCATCAAGTTGTTGGAAAACGGTGTAATAGGAGGAAGAGGCGGCAGAATTACCATTTATAGCTAGCGTAATGTTAGTAGTTGCGTGATGAGTTCTGGGTGTTCCATCGTCGTAACGTCGCGTTGTCTTTTCATATAGTTCTTTAATCTCTTTACTTCCTGAGATTTCAGTAATCTGTTCACTATCTTTGAAGATAATTTTGCCTCGTTGAAATAAATCTCCAATTCCGGCAAAGTCACCCAGATCTATAAGACGAGCGTATTCGTAGATAAGGTTACTGATATCTACTTGGTCGCTCATATACGTATATGGTACTTCCTAAGAATCAGGGCGTCTTTGAGCAGTTACACTAAAACTGTAAATAACATGAGAGATATAGAAAAATGTTGATGTCAATACCAAGTCCGAGCTCAGGCTCCTTAGACCTAGGGCCTATTACCCTTCGGATGTATGGTTTCATGATTGCTCTTGGAGTAATCGCAGCAGTCTGGCTCATGGGTAAAAGATTTATGAGTAAGGGAATAAACCCAGATCATGCTTCCGGACTGGCTATGTGGATAGTGCCCGCAGGGATCATTGGCGCACGTGCCTACCATGTAATAACAGATTGGAGACGCTTTGAAGGCAACTGGGGTGAAGCCGTCCAAATCTGGAGAGGCGGTTTGGGGATTCTTGGTGGAGTCATCTTTGGGTTAGTAGCAGCCTTCTTTTATTGTCGAAAACATGAATTAGACATCAAAGAAGTTATGGATGGTGTAGCGCCAGCCTTAGCACTAGCACAGTCCATAGGGCGATGGGGAAACTACTTCAATCAAGAACTATTTGGGCGTCCAACGAATTTACCATGGGGTCTTCAGATCGATCAGCGAAAAAGGCCAATAGAGTACGTTGCGGAAGAGACATTCCATCCAACATTCCTCTATGAATCATTGTGGAATGCTTTGGTCGTATTCACGCTAATAAAACTGGGAAAGTTAGGAAAGCTTCCCAGCGGCTTGTTGATGGCAGCTTACTTTGCTCTTTACTCTATTGGAAGGCTGTGGATTGAAGCCTTGCGTATAGACGAAGCTAGTAATCTCGCCGGTTTGAGAATCAATCTCTGGGTATTTAGTGCAGTTCTCATTGCTAGCATTTCATTATTGGTCACTAAGACAAAACAGCATGCTGAAACAAACTCTACTCAACAAGCACATCAGGAGTGATTAAAGGAAACCATGTCTAATCACAGCATGAAGCATCTGATTCAACTAACTTCGGAGATGGACCTATGATGCCTGAAAACACATACGAAGACAGATTCGATCGAACTTTCGCTTTCATTGACTTGTCTGGGTTCACTCGGTTTACTGATCTCATGGGAGATAAAGCAGCTTTGGAGGAGATAAACACATTCAGAGCTATCGTCCGAGAGATAGCCTCAAGAAAAGGTATCAGAATCGCTAAATGGCTGGGTGACGGAGCAATGCTCGTCGCAGTTGAACCCGAAACAGCTACTGAAGCCATTATGGAAATGCAAGGTCGAATGGGTGAGATCCATGAGAATCTCTCAATGAGGGCAGGGCTAGCATCAGGGCATGTCCTAATGGTCGATGGCGAGGATCATATAGGGAAAGCAGTAAATTTGGCTGCTCGACTCTGTGGACTAGCTGATCCCGGTGAGGTACTCGCGACTAAGGAAATGATGACTGCATTGATGGTCAATACTCCATCAGAATCAGTCGGGAAACGAGATATTGACGGATTTGCAGAAATGGTTGAAGTTGTTCGTCTAGAAATGACCAGCTTCTAATCAAAGAACAAAGAATGACAACGCAAATCATCAATCCCACAGAAACAACTAAAACACGGATAAATAATGACTATAAATAGGTGGGCAGATCTCGGGGTAGATCACAATATCATCCAATCACTGTCAGAAAGAGGAATTAACGAGCCATTTCCAATACAAGAGTTAACTATTCCTGATGCGCTCGAACTAAGTGATGTGTGTGGCAAAGCCAAGACTGGGTCTGGAAAGACTCTAGCTTTCGGCATCCCAACCATCCAGAATCTTGCACAATCAGATATCCGCACAATACCTAGAGGGCTGATTCTAGTCCCAACACGCGAACTAGCCACTCAAGTAAAAGAAGAACTTGACCCACTGTGTATTAGTAAATCCTTGACTGTGACATCAATATATGGAGGCGCAAATATCGATGAACAAATCAAAAATATTAAAGATGGCGTTGACATAGTTGTAGCTACCCCAGGACGGATGATTGACCTACTTGAGAGAGAAGAAATCGGATTGCAATCGCTTGAAGTTGTAGTTCTTGATGAGGCCGACCGGATGGCAGATATGGGATTTCTTCCACAGGTTGAATGGATACTTCGAAGAGTTCAACGAAAACACCAAACACTGCTATTCAGCGCCACCTTAGATGGTGTCGTCAACACTCTCATTCAGCGCTACCAAGATCAACCAATAATGCACGAAGTAGAAACGAAGGAAATAACAGTTGAAGAAATGACGCATCGGTTTTTGCACGTACATGAACGAGACAAAGTGAAAGTCGCCGCAGCTATCGCTCGACCAGTTTCTCGAACTCTCATATTCTCAAATACAAAGGCAGGATGCGACCGGTTAGTCAAAAAACTCCTTACCGAAGGAATACGTGCGCAGGCCATCCACGGAGATTTAAGGCAAAACATCAGAGAAAAGGCTCTAGCACGTTTTGCTGCAGGAAAACTTCCTGTGCTGGTAGCTACAGATGTAGCAGCGCGAGGTATTCATGTTGACGGAGTAGAGGTTGTCATACACTACGATCCACCTTCAGATCACAAAACCTACTTACACAGGTCAGGCAGGACTGCGAGAGCAGGAACAGACGGATTGGTCGTCACCTTATCGCTCTGGGACGAGGAATTGATCGTCAAAAGGCTTCAGAAACGTGTAGGCCTTGATATGGAACTAGTTGAAATGTTTTCAAATGACCCTAGATTGGCAGATTTAGGTGGGTGGGCCCCATAGAACATGAAGAATCGCACCGCTAAGCGTTCAACACCGTAACAGACAAGGGGCAAAGCCACATGGATAGAAAACTCCTAAGCTGGGTCAACGACCAAAATACGGAAGGCATCAAACCTCTTGCAATAGCTGCAGCAGTTGCCAGAGAGGCAGCAATACAAAAAGGTTTACCCTTTGACGGGAATCAACCAAACCTGCTAGACATCGGAACTGCTCAAGCACCAAAAGAAATTGAATACACGGCTGAAATGATTGGCTCTGTATATGAACAAAGCCTCGATTCATCAACAAGAAGACATGGCGGTGTTCATTACACTCCCTACGAAGTCGCCAAAAGATTGGCAAGAATAACATTAAACGAATTACCGCCTGGACCTATCTGCGATCCATCAGTCGGCGGGGGAGCGTTTCTACTAGCCGCTGCAGAGTATTTAGCCGAGAAAGGAGCATCTCCAAACAAAATTATAAAGGATTACCTATGGGGGATAGATCTTGACCGAGGAGCAATCGAAGTTGCCAGAGCATCCATTTCAATTTGGGGATCCACAAAGGTATGGATCGTACTTAACGAGCATTTAGTAGTAGCTAACTCGTTGAAGAGTGGAATGAAATCCTTTCCAACTCCGCCTAAGAGAGGCTTCACTGCTGTAATAGGAAATCCACCATTCCAAAACCAACTACAAGAAATAACAGTCAGGCCAATCAAAGAAACACAGACATTACGAGAGAAATGGAAAGTTAACGCGGGACCTTATGCAGATACTGCAGGCTACTTCCTCCTTGTGGCTTTATCTATGCTTAGCTCTGAAGGGAAATGCCTCTTAATTCAACCTCAGTCAATTCTCGCTACCGTTGATGCAAAACCTATACGTGAAAAATTAAACCAAGAGGCCACTCTCGAAGGTATTTGGATAGGAGGCCCTGATATTTTTGAAGCAGGCGTTAATGTTTGTGCCCCACTACTTTCAAAAGGTCTTAGACAATCACCTGCTAACATCTGGACCGGCACCGAAATCACGCAATTACAAAAAAAACTTAATCAAGGAGAAAACTGGTCAAGTGCTATGGCCATTGCCCAAGGCGTGCCAATACTCAAATTGAAAGGAAATCCCCTTAAGGGACGCGCATCAGCAACGGCAGGTTTTCGTGACCAATTCTATGGGCTAGCTCCACATGTATGTGAATTCAAAACCGGCATGGAAACGGTGGCTCCTTTAATTACCGTTGGAATGATTGACCCTCTCAGAAGTAGGTGGGGGTCCAATGAATTTAGGTACGCAGGAAAATCATGGCTTAAGCCAGTTGTCAACTTAACTTCTCTTCAGGCAGACGACAAAGAACTATACGAATGGGTACAAGATCGTCTGAAGCCAAAGGTCCTATTAGCAACTCAAACAAAAGTCCTCGAAGTACTACCTGACCCAGAAGGCCAGTTAATACCCTCAACACCGACCATAAGCATTGAATGCGACCCTGAAGAAATTTGGAAAATCACATCTGCGCTGAGTTCAGCAGCAATCAGTGCCTATGCATTTTCAAGGGTTGCAGGATCTGCGCTATCCTCCGACACTATAAAATTATCTGCAAAGCAAGTAAATGCACTTCCGCTCCCACCCATTTCAGATTATTGGGAGCGAGCATCCCAATACGCTCAAGAAGCTTTCAGCTCAAAATTGAAAGATACGAAAACAAATAAAATGAAAGAGATGTCACACAAAATAAGCCTCGCATATGGCTACGATGACGATCTATTAGAAGAGTGGTGGATAAAACGCTTACCAAAGTGGAGATAGCCAAAGTCATGAATGTTGGCGTTTTGGGATTTAGCTGATTCACTAAATAGAACATTAAGAGTAGTTTGTGCATGCAAACTCAGCAACCTGGGAAAGGCACCCAAGGTGCTAACAGTCTTTTGACTGTGATGAGGCCTTATATAAGGCAATAAAGTGTCTGAGCTACTCCAGCAAAGCATCAAAACCTTACGAGGAGAAAAATGGCGCCAGCCAAACGAAAACAAAGGGAAGCGCATAACCTAGATGTGATTCAAGGTGGAAATAGTGCAACCGAGGCTGCCCTCGCCGAAATACCGTTACACCCTAAAAGCTTCTCGAGAGACCTCCCAGTATCAGGAGCATGGTTCCCAGGGGACCCAGTAGGTCACCGAAAATTCATAAATGTGACAGATGGCCGACCTTTCGCACTAGAGGCAGGTGGCGTGCTCTCAGAGGTAATCCAAGCGTATGAAACATGGGGAAAGCTGAATTCAGATTCAACAAATGCGGTGCTCATATGCCATGCCTTAACGGGTGACTCCCATGTTTCCGGAGACAGCAGTGCCTCTCACCCAACCAAAGGGTGGTGGGATGATATTGTCGGCTCCGGAAAAGCAATAGATACAGACGAATTTTTTGTTGTCTGCATAAATGTCCTTGGCGGTTGCCAAGGTAGCACGGGTCCATCTTCACTTAACCCTGCAAACAACAGACCGTATGGGAGTGTGTTTCCCAATATTACAATCCGAGACATAGTAAGAGCTCAAGCAAAAGTTGCTGATTACCTCGGAATTAACAAATGGCATGCCATCATCGGTGGATCAATGGGCGGAATGCAGGTCCTTGAGTGGGGAACAATGTTCCCAGAGCGAGCACCCAGAATTGCTCCCGTAGCGACATCGCTTGCCGCCAGCGCTCAACAGATAGCGTGGAGCGCAGTCGGTAGAGCAGCTATAGCGCTTGACCCTAGATGGCGAGATGGGAACTACTATGAAGCAGATCCCGGAGACGGACCACATGCAGGATTAGCAACAGCGCGTGCAATAGCTCAAATTCATTACCGAAGCGATGCGAGCTTTCAATCACGCTTTGGTCGGGACTTAGTCGACAAGGACTCTCTTTTTGGCTTATGGGATAGATTCGAAGTTGAGTCTTATCTTGATTATCATGGCGAGAAGTTAATACGCAGATTTGATGCCAACTCTTACCTTGTCCTGAATCGCGCAATGGATACTCATGATTTGTCCAGAGGAAGAGGTTCATTAGAGAATGCCGCAAGGAGAATAAAGGCTAAAGTCGCAACCGCGAGTATCTCAACAGATATCCTTTATCCACCTCACCAGCAAAATGAGATTCAAAAGGTTATTCAATCAGTTGGAGGAAGCTGCAGCTACGAAGAGATAGAAGATCCAAATGGTCATGACGGGTTTCTTCTCGCTACGACTGAGATAGGCGCTATCTTTAAGCAGTTTCTAGAAGACTAGTAAATCATAATAAAGGTGATGAGGCAGTCAAAATGCCTGAAGGAATTGAAGTTGAATATTACAAACAAACAGCGCTACAGGCGCTCAATCGAAAAATTAAATCAATAGAAATTATCGATCATAAATACCTTATGGGAGCATGTAGTCCCGCTGAGTTAAGAGACGTGTTGATAGAAAATTGTTTCATTGAGGCTCAAAGAAAAGGAAAATTACTGGTACTTTCAACATCTGATGATTACAAATTAGGACTTCGATTCGGCATGACAGGCCGACTACTGGTTGACGGAAGTTCTGCAATCAAAGTCCTTGAATACTCAAGCTCAAAAGATAACCCCAAATGGGATCGCCTATACATAAAGTTTCAAGATGGAGGCTCGCTTTCAATCAGCGATCCTAGAAGATTAGGGGCAGTTCAAATAAATCCAAACCTAGATACCCTTGGAACCGATCTCTATGAGGTCACGGCCACCTCTCTTTCAGAAGTATTAAAGCACTCAGCTCGTCCAATAAAGGCAAGGCTCATGGACCAATCAAAAATTGCGGGATTAGGAAATCTCCTTACAGATGAAATACTTTGGCGAAGTTCAATAGACCCACGACGTCAATCCAACTCTCTGTCACGCAATGACAAGCGCAGACTGCTACGTCACACCACCCAAACGATCTCCGAGCTCACTGAGCTCGGCGGTTCGCATATGGGAAACTTGCAAGACCATCGAGTGCCCGGAGGGCTATGTCCCAAAGACGGAGAACCACTCAATAGATATAATATTGGAGGGCGCACAACCTACTCATGCCCAAAGCACCAGAAATAAAACAAATGAAACGATTCACTAACTATCTATTTACCTTCTGTTGCTTTATCGTTATTATCCCCAGTTCCGCTTTTGCTCAGGTAAGCGAGTCCGACATTGGTTCAGAAACTGGTTTGAACGAGTCAATCTCTAGACTCACATCTACCTTTGAGGTCAAGAGAGCTGTAATTGGACTTCTGATAATCGCTGCTATTTCGATTATATTATTTTTCTTCTATTGGTATAAAACAGCTCAAATGGCAAAAGAAAACTATGTCAGAGACCTCCAACCAACGGTGACTTTACCTAAAGCCGAAAAGCAACAAGATGCTAAATCCTCTTGGGCTGTATCGGAAGCAAATGCTAAGCGAAGAAACAAGCCATTCAGAAAGGGACGTAAGAATTAAAATCAATAGTGTTCTGGGCCAAAATGTTCTGCATTGATCTAAGCTTCCATAATGGAAGATATTTTAGACACGGATGAGATGATCAAAAGATTCAAGGACAGGGCGGCTGCCGTAAAGAAACGCGACCTGCCACCGGTGGGAGGTGAAGAACGGCAACGATTTATTGCTCAAGCACAAACTGATTTTCAAGACTTTGCGATAATCGGAGATTCAATCGCTAGCTTTGAAAATGGTTTCCTCGTGCTTCGCATTGATCTTCGTTCCGATAATTCCTAGAAGATGAACGATGCCAGAGAACGTCATATTCACCCATTCGCTTAGTATGATAAGTAACCTGCGGATGTAGCTCAGTTGGTAGAGCGCAACCTTGCCAAGGTTGAGGTCGCCGG
>CAJWRY010000054.1 GCA_913046155.1 uncultured Candidatus Nemicrothrix sp.
GTGTTCTGGCAGCTCTTTCGATTCCTTTTTTGATGGCATCGTCAAAACTGATTGTTGATGTTGATATTACCTCGGTAATCCTTGCGATTGTCATTGCGCCCCCATGTACAGCTTTTGGTGTTTGTTAAAGTTTAGCCTTCTGTAGCTGATTCAAAACTAGGAACTTCTACACCGGGTAGATAATACGTGAACATTTCGGTGATTGTTTTGGCTATGTCCGCTGGACTAATCTGCCCTTTTGCTTGATCTATGGTTATTACGTTACTGTTCATATGGATTTTTTCTATTCCGCCCAAATTGAATAGTGCTTTGGCTAGCTCGTCTGGAGGACGCTTCCCTAAGATTTCTTGTTCAATGGAATATCTTTCGTGGTCCATTCCCGTAATGCTTCGATTGATTTCAAATCTGAGCACACCGGGTTTTGAAACTGATTTTTGTATGACTGTGACTGGCTGACCCATATTGTGATCGTAGCTGTTCACCGAGTGATATGCCGACATGTAAACGATGAACTTATAATCGCTGCACTTTGTCAGAATAAAGTGTTTTGAGCTGGATCTTTTCTTGGGGTGGGAGCTTGAGAGTACGGAGTGTCTTGCATGTACTTCCATGAAATTCTATGTAGCGGTGTTGGACCTGATTCGTATAAAGCTTTTTTATGTTTTGGGCACGGGTATCCCTTATTTGATTCGAATGCATAGTCTGGAAACAACTTGTGATTCTCTTTCATGATCCTGTCCCTAGTAACCTTCGCTAGGATCGACGCAGTGGCTATTGATAAACACTTGGCATCACCTTTGATAATCATTGTTCTATTCGCTTTACCGACAATTTCTCCGACAAAGTCCCACTTCCCATCAATTAGTGCATGGTCTATGTCTATGTTAAGTGATTTAAGGGCTCGCTTTGTTGCTAGCTTTTGGGCATGTGACATACCGAATTCGTCGCATTCTTGGTTTGTGGCATGTCCGACGCTCCAGTGCGAGCACCAATTGGTTATGGGGTCGTATAGTGACTCCCTTTCTTTTTCGTTAAGTGCTTTTGAATCTCGCACTTTATAAAGTCTTCTATCTTTGGGGATCACGGCTGCTGCGATTGTGAGTGGCCCCGCCCATGCACCTCTGCCAACCTCATCAATTCCAACGACATATTTCTTTCCGGCTGACCACAAAGTGTGTTCAAATCTCTTAGTGGGAGCGTTATGTTTGTTTACTTTTCTTAGAGGAGTTGGCACATACTGAGGTTAGCTGAACTTGAAAATCGATCAAGGGTCTTCACCGAAAGGTTCCACCATCTGGCGAGTCAGGCTTTATCCGGTTCCTCAGAAGACTGGTGTCTCCATGGATTGCTACTGCAATCTCCTTTGGTATTTGTTTTGAAAGAAGTGTTTCGCCTATCTGATCGCTACTAGACCAGCTTTTGTCTAGGCTCCGTGCATTTATTTGGATTCTATTAGAAGTACTGGCCTCCCATAGAAGCGCAGGTGATGTGCCATGCCACCTGATTGCGTACCCCATTATTCCGGAACTGATAGGCGCATTGTTTACTTGAATTCCAACCCCAATCCAATCTTGGTTATACGAGGATGCAACTTGAATTTGCTTTTCTCCAGACGGTAATTTGTTTTCTTGAAGAAACCCCGCGCGAATTGCCAGCAAGAAAAGCGCAGAGAAGACAGGGTCTTGCTGCCTAGAACCCGTACTTAGGGATCCTGTTGGATCAGCTTTGAAAAGAATTTGATCTAAAGTCAAAGAATCTTCTTGAATTTGGAGATATCCACCCAGAGTCTCAATAATTATTTCGTAAGATTCCGTATATTTTCGAAATGGGGACGAGCTTTTTTTACTCCCTGTTACCTCTTGGATCCTCACAAGTTGATTTTGAAGTTCTGTTGCTAGTGACTGTTGTTGCAGGAACATCAATATTTCAATTGCTGCATTGAGGGAGACTACCTCTAGAGTGAAATCTCGCTTTTTTAGTCTTCGCTTGCCTGGTAGCGATGCAAGAAGCTGACGCACACTTTCGTTAATCCAAGGGGCAATATCTTCCAACTCCTCTTCTTGTGAGCAGAACTCGAGATATTTCTGCCATAGACATAGTGCATAAAGCGTTTCTTTGTTGACATTATTCTTGAAAAGACTCGTTGGCGTGCTTTCCATGTACTTGAATATGAGTTTCTTCGCCGAGTCGGAATGACCCCATGCCATAAGTGCAAGAGCAGTGAGTGGAAGTACAGGTTCATCTGAGTCTACGTTCCAAAAACGGGAACTGATTTCCTGATCAGATCCTATTAGAAGATGTCTTCTAGCTGTGTTCAGAATCGAGGCCAGCCTGTTATCGTCGGTTTGTATTTCCATGCCATTTTCAAAATGCTTTTGCCAACCATTTGAGACGTCATCAAACGAAGGAGAGCGTTCGATATCAGGGAGATTATCTAGATCCCCATTATTTATAACTAGTTCAAGCTTCGTTGAGTGAGGGAGAGGGAAAATGAGGGCGCTGTCACGGCTGGGTTTGCTTATAGGTGATGTGCTGGTTTTCAGATCTTCTATTTCAGCGTTCACTATCCGGTCAATCATTTCTTGATACCCTGAGCCGGATATTAACATTCTTGGAGTTTTGCTAGAGACGATAATGGGCTTTGCATTAGCCCTTACGGTTGTGGAATTAATCTCAACGGGACCAAAATCTAATAGCATTATGCTTATCGCCACGGGAATGGGTGTCTCATTGTAGAACTCAAGTTTCGTTACGCTTTGGCCGCCCCATGGGATTACCTCTACGCGCTGAGTGATATCGCCTCCTGGAACTCTCATGCGAGTTACCGTAGTAATTTCATTGCTATCTACACTTTGCCTGATAGATGCTCTTTCTTCGGAGAAATGCCATCGATCATCTGCTCCTACTCCCCAGCAGAGTCTTTTGGGGATGGCACTTGGCCATGTGAGATTACCAGAGGAGTCTAGATCTAGCATCACATGGTTCCCTAGTATCCCGAGTTCTGGCATTACGTTCTGACCTTACGCATCATCTGTAGTTATTTTAACCGCTATCGTTCTGATCGTTGCTCCCTCATCAGCAGAATATCGTAGGCATCTGTGACTGTTGTTTTGCCTTGCAAAACAGCAGTCACTTGATCGCTGATGGGAGTTTCTACTTTGTGCGCCGCTGCAAGGGAGGTTACTGCAGGTGCCGTTACGACACCTTCTGCGACATTATTCATCTCTGCGAGGACCTCAATTGTGTTTCGTCCTTTACCTAATTGCTCACCAACATACCTATTTCTGCTTTGCGGAGAGAAACAGGTGGCTACTAGGTCACCTAACCCGGCGAGTCCGGAAAAAGTTTCTGCTGCTCCACCCATTGCGCTACCTAACCTTGCTAATTCTGCTAAACCTCGCGTAACTACAGCAGCTCTCGTATTGTCGCCTGTTCCTAAGCCAGTCGTCATCCCTACAGCTAATGCAAGTACATTCTTGAATGCCCCTCCTAACTCGCAACCTATTACGTCTTCGCTTGTATAGACCCTGAATGTCTCTGTTGAGAAAACTTGGAATGCTTGAGCACGTAAAGATTCATTTTCCGTTGCGACCACCGCTGCTGTGGCATCCCCAGCAAGTACCTCAGCAGCTAAATTTGGTCCAGTTAGCACTCCGGTAGGTCTGCTTGGTGACTCAGACGCTATGACCTGTGTCATCGTTAAGTTACTTTTCTGTTCCAGTCCCTTAGTGAGACTGATAATCGGGGTCATAGGTTTCGAGAGAGGCAATAACTTTCGGAGTACCTCTCTAAAGCTCTGTGATGGAATAGCAATCAAGATAATGTCTGCGTTATTTACTACTTCTTCTAGATCTACTGAAGCATCCAACTGTGGATGAAGTTTGCTTTTCCCTAGATATCTGGTGTTCCTGTTCTTTTGCCTTATTGATCGGGCGACTACCGGATCTCGACACCACAGTTTTGTCGGCAGGTTATGAGATACTAGGTGGGCAACCGTTGTCCCCCAGCTACCGCCACCTACAACTGCTACTTGAAATGTCACGCTTGCATCGTAGCGCTAGAATCTAATGGAATTGTCTATAGATTACATAAGCGAAGTATTTTATGACTGATAAAGCGGTAATGATCCCTATTAAAAGTTTTGCGTCTGCAAAAATTCGCCTGTCTACAGTTTTGGATTCGAATGCTCGAGCGGATTTAGCTAAGGAGTTAGCTACTTCGGTTGTTTCGGCGTGTTCAGAAACTCCAGTCTTCATAGCTTGTGAGGATGATGCTGTTGAGTCTTGGGCTCGGAATTTAGGGGCAGAAATTCTTCGTAATCCCTCTGAGGGGTTGAATGAAGCAGTAGATTTTGGCTTTCGTAGCCTCAAGGACAGAGGTTTTGAAAGTGTTTTGATAACGCATGGGGACTTGGTCTATCCAGCGGGGCTTCTGTCCTTGTTTGAGATGGAAGAGATAGTCATCGTCCCTGACAGTGAATTAGATGGCACGAATGTTCTTGTATTGCCAACAAATATCGATTTTGAATTTAGCTATGGACCTAACTCATATACGCGTCACCTGAAGTCTGCAACTATGTTGGAAGCAGAGGTTCTCGTAGTGGCGGATTCGCCTTTTTCGTTTGATATTGATGACCCTGATGATCTTCATTATGTTCTTTAGTCGTTCTTTTCTGGGTCTAGAATGAGTATGTGATTACCAAAAATCTTGAAGTCCCTAAAAGAGCTTTAGCTATTGGCGCTCATCCAGATGATATTGAATTTGGAGCTGGGGCTACCCTCGCCAAGTGGTCTGACCATGGTTGCGAGGTGAGCATGTTGATCTGCACCGACGGATCAAAAGGTACGTGGAATTCCGATATCGATAAAGGTGAACTGATCACCAAACGGAAAAGCGAGCAAATATCAGCAGCTGTGGAGCTCAAAGCGACCGGCAAAGTCGCTTTCCTTGGAGAAGTTGATGGTGAGCTTGAAATCAGCGAAAACTTGCGCAAACGTTTGACACTCTTCATACGAAATTTACGACCTAACGTTGTACTTACTCATGATCCTTGGAAAAGGTACAGGCTCCACCCAGATCATAGAAACGTTGGCTATCTGGTACTTGATGCGATCGTCGCCGCTCGAGATCCACTTTTTTTTCCTGAGCAGAATGTAGCTCCACATAGACCGGATGAGCTTCTACTATTTGAAGCCGAATTAGAAGACCATTTTGAGCAATGCGATGGTTACGAAAATAGCAAGTTGAATGCTCTTCTCTGCCATCAAAGCCAGTTGGAATCAACTATGGGGATAGGATCAGCAAGTATTGATGCTGATACGGCTGCTTTCAAAAAACACGAATTATCTAAATTAGATCGCAGTTATGCGGGGGAAGAATTTTCGGTAGCTGAAGCGTACAAAAGGATTTCTGAACTCTAGCACTTAACGGTTGATGATGAAGATACCTGATCGCACTTTAGGTTCAAAGTATGTTGATTTTGGTGGAAGCGTTTTTTTTCTATTAATGATTGCTTGAAGTTGATCCATACTGACAGGATGAAGAGCGAATGCGACTCCGCCCTCACTTTGGGTGATTGATTCTAGATAGCCCAGTGGAATTGTTCCTGGTAGATAGTGAAGTCTCCCATCTGACCCTTCTTCTTCAACTTCAAGAATGGGGTGCAAAATTCGCTTTTGCAGAATTACGGCATCTAATTCTGATGGGTGAATGCGTTGTGGGGAAAGCTTGTACCAACTATCGTCAAGAAACATACTAAATTGACCAGCATACTCTGGTTCATAACCTTCCGAGACTTTGACCGGTTCAATATGGAAGTCCATTTCTGCAATGCGCTTTATTAAGCTCTCCGGTGTCAAATTATTTAGATCTGAAACATGCCTGTGGAAGGATCTAATTTTTAATTCATCAGCTGAGAATAATGCGCCTAGTATTTTTCCGTATCGTTCGCTTTTTCCAGAACGGTCCCAGACCGTGTGGCTTGCGTGCACTCTATGATGTCCATCCACTATAAAAGTGGTCTTATCTTGAAATAAGGTTAGTAACTTATCTGCAATTTGATCCGGCACGCGCCATATAGTTTGTTCTAGATTATCTTCTCTACAGAAGTCAAGAACGGGTTTAGATTCCATAGCTTCTTGAATAAGAGCATTCACTTCTGCATCATCATCATAGGCAAGCGCTACTGGTGAGGAATGTATGCCAATATTTTCCAAATGATTTGCGAGATCATTTGCGCGGAATTCCCGGGTTCTTTCATGTGGGATAACCCGTCCGTCCTCAAATGCTTCGATTGAAATGTCGCCAACGATAGCTGTTTGTTGGTGCCCCTCGTAGGACAATTTATAGAGGTAAAGCGCTGAATTAAGTGTGTCAGAATATGCTCCAGCATCAAATAATCTTTTGAGAGCCTCAATATTAGCGGCTGATCTCTTCTCTGCTGAAAGAGAGGATTTTGCACTAGTCACATGCAAGAAGACGTATGGATCTTCATCCATTAGTTTCTCTCTCTCGGCTCCGCGTAACATGTCATATGCCGGCGACACAACACGCTCAGCCCATTCAGGCTTTACCAATTTAGCTGAGACTCTATCTAGAAGCTTAGCTTTAGACACTTTTCGCATTCCTTTGGTCTAGTAGCGAAACCCCGAGGACATTATCCAGTGCAAGTAAATTCTCATAAAGGTCAGATGGGATTTCTCCAGCAACTTCAATAGTAGAAACAGCCGCATTTTTCCCTGCAAAAACTTTGTTGTCCATATATTGGACGTTTAGTTCAGCAGCTCGCAAGGATGACAAAACGGAAGCCAAGACTCCCACGCGGTCGAGGTGCCGAACTCTTACTTGTGAAGTGCCGTCACCTGCTGGTGATTGGTTGACGCAGTTTAGGGGTGATCCTTGTTCAAAGCTTGTTATTGCATCAAGTATCCCTTGCGCTATCGCTTTACTGGCTTGAGTGGTAGAAGCACCAATGTGGTGACTGCCGACAACTGATAGATTGCTGGCAACTTGTGAGTGAAAGCTTCCCTCTCCCTTTGATGGCTCATCTCGGAAGACATCAAGGCCAGCTCTAAGACCGCGCTGATTGATCGCTTCAAGGACTGCTTCTTCGTCAACTATCTCACCACGGCTTGTGTTGATGAGGATTGCGTCATCCATAAAATGTTGAAGCAAGTCACGATTGATTAGTCCATGCGTCTCGCTGTTATATGGAACGTGCACCGAGATTATATTGCTTTGAGAGACTAGTTCTTCTTTTGTGTCAACTAGTTTGATTCCGGTTTGGCGGATTTTTTGCTCGACTTGAGGTGTTCTTCCAGACTTTCTCTGACCGATAACCTTTATTCCGAATGCCTTTGCTCTTTCAGCTACACACAATCCGATATCGCCTAACCCTATGATTCCCATTGTTTTTCCTTGCAGCCCTTCGGCCTTCGAATATAGTTTTTTATTCCATACCCCTTCTCTAAGATCAATTACTCCATCAGCTATTCGACGATCTATGGCAAGCAGTAGCCCGAATGTCAACTCCGCGACTGCTACTGCGTTTCTTCCTGGGATATTGCATACATATATTCCTTGACTTGATGCAGCTTCAACATCAATTGTGTCCGTTCCCGCACCGGCTCTAATGATTAGCTCGAGTGAGTTTGCTTTCGATATGGTTTCTGCTGCTACTCTTGTGCTCCGCACGACAAGGACTTCAACATCAGCTAGATGCTCATGTAAGTCACCCGAGGTGCAAGCCGGATTTGAAGTAACTTCATGACCAAGGTTTTCTAGGCCTGAAATTGCTGACGGGTGAACTTTATCGGCTATTAGAATTTTCATTTTTCTCCTTACCAAGCAAAGCGCCGGCGTTTGCGGGCGTTTCGGTCAATAACTAGTTACAGTCTAATTGCTTTTTGATATTGATCGCTACAACAGTCGTCATGATTCACACTCGCGCTGTTTCATGAGTTAATGTACTCACATACTCAAGGAGAAAAATGAGCGAAGAACGCGAAAATCTGACATGGGAAAATTATGGCACGGCTGCTAGAGATCTAGCGAAAATAGTCGCAGATGATAATTACCAACCTGATATTATTTTAGCTATCGCTCGAGGGGGTCTTTTTGTTGCTGGTTCTCTCGGTTACGCCTTATCTGTCAAAAATTTATATGTAATGAATGTCGAGTATTACACAGGCGTTGAGGAAAGATTAGATGTCCCTGTGGCGTTGCCCCCCTATCTTGATTCGATTGATCTTCGTAACGCCCGAGTGTTGATTGCTGATGATGTCGCCGATACGGGGGCGACTCTTGCTTATGTCCATGAGTTCTGCAAGAGCGAGGTTGCTGATGTCAGGAGCGCTGTTTTGTATGAAAAGAGCCCTTCTATCATCAAGTGTGAATATGTCTGGAAAAGAACTGATAATTGGATAAATTTTCCTTGGTCCACTGAAGAGCCTCTATTGCCACCATCTGACGGAAGAGCAATTATTCTTGATGCGTGACGTCTTATTGGCCTAGTCACGGCGTAAATCGTTCCGTAGCATTCCTCTACTCGGTAGCATGATGATGTATGGATTTTCTAATTGCATCTTCAACAGAGGACCTCTGTGAGTTATTAGCTGAGGATTCTACGCGCCAACTTCTGGCTGGAGGCACTGATTTCATGGTAGAGGTCAACTTCAGGCATCGAGATATTTCTGGCGTTATTGCCATTGACCGCATTGAGGAGCTCAAACAATGGAGGCACGATGGCGATTCTGTGCTTATTGGTTCCTGCGTTACTTACCGCGAAATTGAGCGTGGGCCTCTGTCAACGCTCATTCCGGCGCTTGCTCAGTCAGCGAGAACTATAGGATCACCCCAGATTCGCAACGCTGGAACCATCGGGGGAAATCTGGCAACCGCGTCACCTGCTGGAGATATGATTCCTGTTTTATTGGCGTTAGGAGCTCTAGTGAATATCAGAAGTAAATCTGGAGTCAGGCAATTACAGGTAGATGAACTAATTACTGGCGTAAAAACCAATTCGCTTCATGAGGATGAGTTTATTGAATCAGTTCGCGTTCCAGTGCTTCGCGGCCCGCAAGAATTTCTGAAAGTGGGTCCTAGGAACGCTATGGTAATCTCTGTTACCTCTTTAGCCATGGTGACAGATATTGATAGAGAATACATTGGTATCGCATTAGGATCTGTCTCTGCTTCTCCGTGTCGGTCTTCAGAAGCTGAGCATTTTATTT
The DNA here is from genome assembly GCA_913046155.1 of uncultured Candidatus Nemicrothrix sp. Lineage (GTDB taxonomy): Bacteria > Actinomycetota > Acidimicrobiia > Acidimicrobiales > UBA8592 > UBA8592. The sequence goes on from CAJWRY010000054.1 coordinate 9,231, forward strand.
CTGAGAATATTGATTGGAATAACATGACGGTTCCATCTGGGGTTATTGAGAATTTTGAACGCTTGGTGCGAGAGTCTGCGAACCCCATAGACGATCACAGAAGTTCCAGTGCATATCGAACCCATACCATTGGTGTACTGGGTCGACGTGCTTTGTTGAGAATATTTAGATTGGAAAACTAATGGATATTGCTCAAGAATTTAATCAGTACGAACTAACTGTAAATGACTCTAGGTATGTGATTTCCGGTTCTTGGCTTGGGGAAAGTTTACTTTATGTACTTCGAGAGAGGCTAGGTCTGTATGGGTCAAAAAATGCTTGCGAACAAGGCGAGTGTGGTTCTTGCTCTGTAATGATGGACGATGTTTTAGTATGTTCTTGTTTAGTTCTTGCTGCCAACGCTGAAGGTCGAGAAATCAAGACTATCGAATCTGTTGCTGATGGAAATGAACTCTCAGATGTCCAAGAGGCATTCATTGATACTGGGGCAATACAATGTGGATTTTGCACACCGGGACTGTTGGTAACAATTCATGATTTTCTAGACTCAAACCCAGAGCCTGAGGAATCTGAAATCAAGGAAGCCATTTCGGGAAACCTATGTAGATGTACAGGCTATGGACGCATTGTTGAGGCTGTTCAATTGGTTTCTATAAGACGATCTAGGCGGGATACCTGATGTCACTTCTTGAGGAGGGTATCGCATCTACTGCAGGGCTTGGAATATCTGCCACTAGACCAGATGGGAAAGAAAAGGCACGAGGAGATTTCCTATTCTCAAATGACCTAAGTTCTGAGGATATGCTTTGGGGGCAAACTTTGCGATCGCCGTACCCCTCGGCAAAGATCAGAAAAATTGACTTTTCTCAAGCCCTTGCAATGGAGGGAGTCCATGCAATTCTGACTGCTGATGATGTCCCCGGAGAGAACATATTCGGTTTAGAGCACCCTG
>CAJWRY010000055.1 GCA_913046155.1 uncultured Candidatus Nemicrothrix sp.
AACTTCTTTCTAGAACGGAAGGGATAATTCCTGCTTTAGAACCTGCTCACGCACTCGCATGGATGAGTCGAGAACGCGAATATCTTTCCGGTAAAAACGTTCTGCTGAACCTCTCTGGTCGCGGAGACAAGGATGCGATACAAATGATGGAAGTCCTTGGATGACCCTACGCGAAGAGGGAATTGAGAATACTCTTCTTCAGGTAATCGCAGATGGACGTAAATGTCTTGTCCCTTATATCACTGGCGGTTTTGACGGCTATTTGGAATCTATTTCAGCAGCAGCTGAAGCAGGCGCCAATGCGATAGAAATTGGTATCCCCTTTTCAGACCCCGTCATGGATGGCCCTACAATACAAGCGGCAAACGATATTGTCCTCTCAGATAGAGTAACGCCATTACAAATAATCGACGAAATTGCTTCATTAGACGTAGATATTCCGCTTGCGGTCATGACTTACTACAATGTCGTCTATAGGTTTGGGCTAGAAAGATTCGCTTCGAATTTGAGTGAGGCTAGAATATCAGGAATTATTCTTCCTGACCTTCCCTTGATTGAGGCTAGTTCATGGAAGTCTGCTGCAGACACGAACAATAGAGAAGCTATTTTGCTCGCTGCACCCACAACAACCCAAGAACATCTAAAAAGAGTATGCGAAGAAACAAAGGGCTTTGTATATGCTGTCGGATTGCTCGGGATAACAGGTGCTAGGAAAGAATTAGCCGAAAGCGCGAAAATAATCGCCAGTCGCTGCAAAGAAATCAGTGAAAAGCCGGTTTTGGTTGGCGTAGGCATTGGGACACCAGATCAAGCTGTAGAGGTTTCAAAGGTTTCTGACGGCTGTATCGTCGGTTCAGCAATAGTGCAGAAGTTATTGGACGGCGGAGGGCCAGAAGCCGTTGGAAAATTAGTCTCAGAATTCCGTTCAGCGCTTGATAGCAGCTAAAAAAGACATATTTTAGCCCAAAAACCAAAAAAATCAGCCTTTTTGTCTAGACACAAACTCCCTGTTCAGAGGTGTTTTTCTCCTTGGTAAACAATATTTTTTTCTCTGTAATGTAACTATCGTCACACCAAAGGTAGAAAAGAGCTAAATTAGAGGTAGCCAAGCTAATCAACCATGTTGAGGATCTTGGTCCGTTGTTTAAATTAAACAAGGAGCTTTCAAAATTATGATGGCAACATTTGTCACACTTATTATCATGGGAATGCTGTTGCAAGGCGTAATCGCAGTGCTAGACAGCATTCTTGATGTCGCTGGAGTAGGAGGAATGCTTAAAGGCATCCCCGTCATCGGCGCTAACCTATCCCTAATTTGGGCTTACCTGTTTGTGGTAATCACAGATGCATCCGTTGCTGGATACGGAGTCGATACTGAAATTCTCAGTATGGGTGACTTTGGTTCAGACGTTGCTCTTGCAATTATCATTCTCGCTTTCGGCCCAATCAAAGATGCAGCAATTTCTGCTCTAGGCAAGGGAGTTGGAAGGTAAAACTTCTTAAAGTTAGGGGCTACCTCCGGGTAGCCCCTAATTTTTTTTTAAAAAAACGCTGACTAAATGAAATGATAGGTTCCCACAGTAACGCCGTTAATTCGCTATTTTTTCACGAATGACCCACATTTATCGTTACAACAGTGTAATTTAGCCTTATACACATTAAGTGTAACTGCTCAGGGATAAGCCCAGAGCATAGGAGGAAAATATGAATAAGTCAGAACTATGTGCTGCAATTTCAGGTAGCACTGGCGTTAGCCAAAGTGATGTTGACAAAGTCCTAAAGGGGCTCGAAGAGACCGTTACAAGCGCAGTTTGCGCAGGCGGTGACAAGATTGTACTGAGCGGTTTTGTTACATTCGAACGAGGACACCGTGCAGCACGATCCGGAAGAAATCCTCAAACAGGAGAGACAATCCAGATTGCCGCAGCCAATACAATTAAAATCTCTGCAGGTTCTAAGCTCAAAGCAGCAGCTAAAGCTTCAACCTGATTTTTGATGTTTAACTGTTAGGGGCCGTCATAGACGGCCCCTAAAGCAGTTTTAGGATAAAAACTTATGAACTTTCCAGAAGCAACACTTATTCTGCCGCACAAAGATCCCTTTTTGTTTATCTCAGAGATCACTGAACTAGTTCCAAGTAAATCTGCAGAAGCATTGTGGTTTATTGATGGTACTGAATATTTTTTTAAAGGCCATTTTCCTGGACGCCCAACATTACCGGGCGTATTAATGTGCGAATCTATTGCACAATTAGGAGCGTACGTCGTTCTTCAGGACAATCGTTTTAAAGATAAACTGCCTCTCTTTGGCGGACTCGAAAATGCCCGCTTCCGACAACAAGTAATTCCCGGAGACACTCTCAAGCTTCGAGTTGAAGTACTCCGACTATCCGCTCGAGGCGGAAAAGCTTTTGGAGAAGCGTTTGTCAACGGCAACTTGGCATGCTCAGCTGAGTTAATGTTTATAGCTGTTGAAAAGTAATACGTTAAGCTGGGCCAATTACGATTGAACCGTTGTGGCCACCAAATCCAAATGAGTTACTAATGGTAGGCTCAGGACTCCAAGAAATTGAATCCGAATAAACAAGGTTCAAATCCTCAAATTCAGGATCAATCTCTGTTGTTCCGTGAGTCTTCGGTATAGTCTCATTTAAAATTGAGAGAACTACTGCAACTGCTTCTAATGCGCCTGCAGCACCTAATGAGTGCCCCGTAACACCCTTAGTTCCTGTAACGTAGGGCATTGAGCCTCCAAAAACTCTTGATATAGCATGGGCTTCAGCGGCATCATTTAGGGGAGTTGATGTACCGTGAGCATTTATTTGTCCAATATTAGCTGGTACCAGACCAGCATCATTAAGTGCCATTTCCATACACCTAACGGCGCCATTTCCTCCGGGAGCAGGCGCAGTTATGTGATGGGCATCGGCGGTGCTACCTGAGCCCAGGAATTCAGCGAGTACATCTGCCCCTCTTGAGACTGCATGGTCCCATTCTTCCAAAATAAGGACTCCCGCTCCTTCGGATTGCATGAAACCATCGCGCTGAGTGTCAAAAGGTCTGCTTATTCCTTCATTGGATACTGCAGTCATATTAAGGAAACCTTGAGTACCTATAGGTGTCAAAGTGGCTTCAGCGCCTCCAGCTACCATGGCTTTAACTTTGCCTGAGCGAATTAGCTCAGCAGCGCGTCCTATGGAATGAGTCCCTGCAGCGCAGGCTGTTACGATCGTTTCGCATGGGCCTTGAAGACCATATCTCATGGAGACGCTTGCGGAGGCGGCATTTGCCATCATCATGGGAACGAGGAAAGGGGAAACTCTGCGCGGACCTTTGTCTAGAAGTACTTTGACCTGATTTTCGAGTGTGCCTAATCCTCCTACACCCGTTCCGATCATTGATCCAACCGCACTAGGATCCATTATGAAGTCACCCGCCTGAGTGATAGCTTCATGTGTGGCTGCAAGCGCAAGTTGTTGGAACCTGTCGGCTCTTCGTGCCTCTTTGGCATTCCCGGCAAAAAAAGGAAGTGGATCAAAGTCTTCAATTGAAAATCCATTCCCTGGAACTCCGTTGAGCAATGAATTCCAAAATGCCTCTATGCCAATACCAGCGCTACTAACAACGCCTATACCGGTTACGGCAATCCGCACTTTCATTACAATTTGCTAGATATAAGCTTAAAAGCATCACCTATCGTTGGTAAGTCCTGAAGTTCTTCTTCTTCAACAGTTATGTCAAACTCTTCTTCAAGTTCCATAACTAGCTCTACCAAGTCAAGGCTATCTGCGTCTAGATCTTCAGCAAATTTCGCTTCTGGAGTCACCTGATCAGCTTCTACTGATAGGACATCCACAGCGCAGCGCTTGAATCGTTCAAAGTTTTCGTCACTCATTTAGTTTCCCTTTCGTTATGTTCATCTTAGATCTTAAGAAATGCCAAGTCCGCCATCAACAGGGATAATAGCCCCTGTAATGTAGCCTGCATCCTCACTTGCCAGAAAAGATACAGTGGACGCTACCTCGTTGACTTCACCAAATCTACGGAGTGGAACAGAACCTAAAATTGATTCTCTTTGTTTATCAGATAAGGCTGAAATCATATCGGTTTTTATAGGTCCTGGAGCCACAATGTTTGTTGTTATGTTCCTAGATGCAAACTCCTTGGCGAGCGATCTACCAAATCCTACAAGTCCAGATTTGGACGCTGCATAGTTTGCTTGCCCAGACTGCCCCGCAGAGGCCACGACTGAAGATATTAATATGATTCGACCCCACTTTTCTTTCATCATTGGCTTGATTGCCCTCTTAGCTATCCGGTAGGCAGAGATCAAGTTCGCCTCAATAACTGATATGAAATCGTCATCAGTCATTCGTGGAAGTAGATTGTCTTTTGTGATGCCCGCATTTGCCACAAGGACTTGAACGGAACCAAATTGTTCCTCTACTGAAGAAAAAGCAGATTCTATACTTTCGGGAACAGTGATATCGCATAGAACAGAATGAAATTTTGCCTCTTGAGCTGGCGAGGACCGATGAGTTCCTACAACAATAAAACCATCATCGTGAAGCTTCTGGGCAATCGCTAGCCCAATACCACGATTCGCTCCGGTAACTAATGCAACTTTACTCATGTAGACCCACCCCATTTCACGATTGCGCTTGCTGACGTCATCCCGGCTCCAAATCCTACCAGAAGGAGGTTATCTCCTTCTTGGATTCTCCCATCTTCTACAGCATCAACTAGTGCCAGCGGGATAGAAGCAGAGGACGTATTACCTGTTTTGTGAAGTACTGAAACAGACTTTTCCATAGGTATGTGAAGTCTTTTCATAGCACTTTCAATGATTCTTATATTTGCTTGATGCGGAATGACTAAGGCAATATCTTCGGGCGTTAGCCCAGCGTTTTTGATGGAAGTTAATGCAGACTCGGTCATGGCTATTACAGCTTTTCGAAATACCTCTTGGCCGGACATCACAATAGTTCCACCGATTTCAGCATGAAGAATATCTCTCAGCGATCCATCGCAACTTAATTCCCACCCTAGGAGAGCGCTTTGGTCGCTTGAGGCCTCTATCACAAAAGCCCCTGCACCATCTCCGAATAAGATTGCTGTAGACCTATCCTCCCAATCAGTTACTCGTGAGAGTGTCTCAGACCCGATAACTAGAATGCGTCTGTTTCCAAGGGCGAGCATCCCGAATCCAGTTACCAATGAATAAACAAAGCCGCTGCAAGCAGCATTCAAGTCCATTGCGCCACACTTAAGACCAAGAAGGTGTTGAACCATAGCGGATGTTGCTGGAATTTGGTCATCAGGTGTGGTTGTTGCTAAGACGAGCAAGTCAATTTCTTCTGGAGAGCAGCCAGCGACCTCGAGTGCATCCTTTGCAGCTTGAACAGCTAGCCCTGCTGTTGTTCCACCAATTCTGCGTTCTGAAATCCCTGTTCGCTCTTTAATCCATTCATCTGAAGTGTCCATTCGGGAAGCAAGATCGTGATTAGTTACTAGGTCATTTCCCAAAGCGATTCCCCAGCCGGTGATTTGACCGCCGTTATATGAATTAACCGTCATTATTTCATGACCCTGAGCCATGCTATTGGCTGGCTTGAAGTTACTCTTTCACCTTCTATAGCAAGAAAACCTTGGACCTCGCCAGAAAAGGCACTTCTGACTTCAGTCTCGTTCACGTGCCCTAAAAGAAAACCGGTTTTAATCTCTTTCCCAGTTAAATCATTATCTGTTGGTGTGAAAATTCCAGCACAGGGACTTACGACAAGGCGTTCGGTAGCAAATAGATGCTCACCTTCAAGTGCGTCCGGTGACGAGGGTTGTTGTCCAGCAATTGTCTCTAACAACTTGTCTACATCGCTTGGAGAACTGATAGATATTGTCATTGAATCCTTGAGGGTCCTCTTTGTCATTCCTGTTAAGACAGAGCCTGGACCTATTTCCACGAAAGTGGTGAAACCTGACCCTTCAAGTTGATGTAAGATGTGCTTCCAACGAACTGGACTGGTTAACTGCGAAGATAGGAGAGCAGGCCACTCTTTGGTATTCTCATGGCCGATTGCATCAACATTTGCAAATACGGGGTGATCGGGTGATCGAAACTCCACACTATCAATTGCGTTGCGGAGTCGATCCCGAGCAGGTTCCATGTAGGGAGTATGAAATGCACCTGAAACTGGTAGCTTCATCGCACGTTTAGCGCCTAGTTCCTTCGCTATTTCCGAAGCGGATTCAATTCCTGAATAGGATCCAGCAATTACAACCTGGCCTGGCGCATTGTAGTTGGCAACCCATACGTCATCGTCAACCCTATGACAAGCGCTCTCAACTAATTCATCATCAAGTCCTAGTATTGCAGCCATGGTTCCTTCATGGGATTCGGCACAAACTTGCATGGCAGCGCCACGTTCAGTAACCAGTTTTACAGCGTCTTCAAAATCTAAAGCCCCAGAAGCAGTTAGAGCGCTATATTCTCCCAAGCTATGTCCAGCATGGGCTGCTGCCTCAACTCCCACACGTTGCAAAGCATCAAAAATGACCATTGAAGTCAGGAAAGTAGCTAATTGAGCGTTCTTTGTCTCTTTGAGTTCTGCGTCGTTTGTTTCAAGGAGTAGAGCAGATAGATCTCTGCCGGAGATTGATGATGCATCCTGAACTAGTTCCCAAGATGGATGGTTCACCCATTCTTGTCCCATGCCCTCTTTTTGCGACCCTTGTCCTGGGTAAGTAAAAACAATCATTTTCTAACCTCCAATGACTGTAATTGTTTTGACTCTCAACTGTGTGCTTTTTTCACTTTTATTTTCTTAAGCTTAGAACTTCTCTAGTTTTGCTTCCTGAGGATACTTAAGTTGTTTCGTTAGAACTTGCTACAGTTTGATTGTTCTGTACTTTGGTGTGTCAAGGAGTTAACTTCCACAAACATTGCTTTAGGATCTTGTTTGGTAGACTAGCATTCTGCCCGGGTGGCGGAATCGGCAGACGCGGGGGATTCAAAATCCCTTTCCCTTCGGGGAGTGCGGGTTCAAGTCCCGCCCCGGGCACGAAAATATATTTCACAGGAATTGTTGGGCTATTGCCAGTTTTTCAATATTTGTAATTCAGCTCTGTTGATACTTCGTTGGCAGTCTATTCTGATGGTCTAACTGATGTAAGATACGCCTGTGCCGCAAAGATTGCTTAAGAAGAAACTGGCAGACACTTCTCTTCGTCTACGACAGTTACGGGAAGAATTGAAGGTTGCCGAAGAGCAACTCACACATTTCGCTGATGAAGCTGACGAGGCGAGGTTACGCTCACTGGTTTCGGAAACACCGTTAGCTGATCAGAAGCATAGGGAGGCAAATAAGCACGCCGAGTCTATGAGAAAGCATAAGAATATGCTTCAAAACGAAATTGAGCGTGTTGAAGCGCTGCAGGATGAATTGTTGGACCAAATGGAGTCAAAGAATGACTAAACCAATTAGAGTCGTAATTGCCGAAGACGAGGCCATAATCAGACTGGATCTAAAGGAAAGCCTTGAGGCTGAAGGTTACGCAGTTATTGGTGAAACGGGCCGTGGCGATGAGGCGATTGACCTCGTCAGAATGTTAGAACCCGATTTGATTATTCTTGATATAAAAATGCCTGGGATGAACGGTATCGACGCAGCGAAGGTCATCTCTGATGAAGGGTTAGCAGCTGTGATTCTCCTCTCAGCCTTTAGTCAGCAAGATTTAATTAAGGAGGCGAGCAATGCTGGTGTTCTGGCCTATCTTGTGAAGCCTTTCCAAAGAAGTGATCTAGTTCCTTCTATAGAGCTTGCATTAGGCAGATTTGAAGAAATTTCAGGCTTAAAACAAGAGGCTGTAATGCTCAGGGAAAGCTTGGAGACACGAAAGTTAGTTGATCGTGCCAAGGGCTTATTGATAGATAACTATGGACTCAAGGAGAGTGATGCGTACAGGTATCTGCAAAAAAAGGCGATGGAAGATAGGACTACTATGAAAGCCGTGGCAGAAGATATTCTCGCAGATACTTCACGCGTTGACTCAGGCTCCTTCGAGAAAGTAGATAAGAAATTATGAAAAAGCTTCTCTTGCTTGATGGAAATTCTCTTGTCTATCGAGCTTTTTTCGCATTGAGTCAAGCAGATATGAGAACTTCTAATGGTGACCCTACAGGGGCGATCTATGGTTTTTTAACGATGTTATTTACCTTAATGAAGGATCATCAACCTGATGGTCTAGCCGTAGCCTTTGACTTGCCGCACCCTACGTTTAGACATGAAAGAGTAGAGACCTATAAAGCAGGTAGGGCAAAAACACCCGATGATCTTTTAGAACAGTTACCAAAGATAAAAGAAATCTTGCCTTCAATGGGAATTCAGACGATTGAACTCAAGGGTTATGAAGCTGATGACATTCTTGCCACTCTTGCAACTCAAGCGAGAGAGGCCAAGATAGAAGCAATCGTCATAACTGGGGACAGGGACAGTTATCAATTAGTTGAGGATCCATACGTAAAGGTTTTGTATAACCGAAAGGGAGTCTCGGATTATATTCTATTTGATGAACAAGGAATCAGGGAGCGAACAGGTGTAACTCCAGGTGATTATGTCAAATACGCGGCTCTTCGAGGTGACAAATCTGATAATCTTCCTGGTGTTCCTGGTGTGGGAGAGAAAACTGCTGCGAAGTTAGTGAACGAATTCGGAAGCCTAGACGAAATATTTCAATCGGCTGATCAGCAGAAGCCAAAACTTAAAGAGAACTTACTTTCAAATGAGGATTTAGCTCGTCTAAATGAGGAAGTGATGACCTTAATTAGGAATGTTCCTCTTGGAGTCGAAGTGCAGAGCCTCAAACTCGGTGAATTTGATGCCGATGCTACACAAGTTTTTTTTCAGGACCTTGAACTCCGGACACTTATGACAAAGTTGAATGATGTTTTTGGAGGCTCCTTAACGATAGAGGACTCTAGTAGTGACCAGCCGGGTCTAGATTTGAAAAATGATTGCGTGACTATTGCTGATAGCGATGACTTAAAATCTCTGCTTGATGAAATCCAGCACTCAAAAGTCCCTATAGCGCTTTCGGCGAGTTGGGAAGACGAGCAGGAAATACCGACAGGTTTCGCTTTGGGGCGTGATCCTTCCGTCGGTAAATCAGCTTGGTTTCCGCGCAACTACCTTGAAGATAAGGAAATCTCTGATGAATTTAAACAATTTCTTCAGCGAGATGCAGGAGTTATTGGTCATGGGCTAAAGAAAATAATTCGTACTCTATTAGCATTAGACTTTCCCGCTCCTAAAATCATAATGGATACTGAAGTCGCAGCATATCTTCTTAATCCGTCACGGAATTCTTATTTGCTTAATGATCTTTTGCAGGAATATGCAAAGTTATCTATTCAGATAGGGATAGAAATTCGAGAGGGCCAGCTTGACCTTGACTTGCAAAGTGATTCAAATATGCAGCAAATCGCAATTGAAGCGGCAGCAATCGCTCTCTTGTATAAGCCTCTAGAAGATCGTATTAAAGAGGAAGGACTAGGAAAGCTTAATAACGAAATTGAATTACCCCTAATCTATGTTTTGGCTGAAATGGAATTCAGTGGGATACAAGTTGATTTAGAAGGGCTGAAACGGTTACGCAATCAACTGGAGGATGAAGTCTCAAATGCTAGAGAAAAGATCCATAACTTAGCTGGACAAGAGTTCAATGTGAATTCAACAAAACAGTTGCAACAGGTTCTGTTCACTGATTTGAATCTAGAGCCACGAAAGAAAACTAAAACAGGATTTA
>CAJWRY010000056.1 GCA_913046155.1 uncultured Candidatus Nemicrothrix sp.
ACACTGTGGAACTCACTCAGCAGTCAGACATTTCTGACCTAGAAGAGCGTATCGCGGCCCTTGAGGCTGTACTTGCAAGCTTGCCTGCAGGACCCCAAGGCCCAGCCGGACCCGCCGGACCCGCTGGACCTGCTGGTGAGCAAGGCCCAGCCGGTGAGCAAGGACCTGAAGGGCCAGCAGGAGCAACCGGAGCAACAGGTGCGACCGGTGCTACAGGTGCAACAGGCGCATCAGGATCTGATGGAGCGCTCGCAGGATTAACCTGTAATGACGAAGAATTCGTCGCTACGTTAAGTAGCTCATGGCAATGCGCAGAATTGGGAGTTACTCAGTCAGGGTCCCTGAGCGGAACGACTGATTGGATGCAGTGTTGCAGTATACAAAACTTAGTTTCTCAATATGGGTACTCGTCAGTTGGACTAGACTCGGCTCATATATGCGATGGAAACATGTGCGAATTTGAAGTGGTTGGTGTTGCTGACCACAGCATTTGTTCGCTTACGGGGTCTGTTGGTAATAACTCATTTACCCAAACAACATCCGGTGTCGATACTTTCCCTGACCGTATTACTGTTGATTGGTTTTTAGCAATTGGGGACAATATTGATGTGCCTCACATGAGCAATTTGAGTTTTAGTGTTCAGGTAATGTGCGGTCAGGGAGTCATAGCAGCACAATAATTTCGTGCTTTGAATGCGTTAGGTGACGGTTTTCTGAAGTTCGGAGCGTACTTCTCCGGGTTCAGGGAACCGTCCCGTATCGTGCTTTGAGAAGATGAGGGTTCCGTTGACTTTCACATCAAAAATGCCTTTGTCTCCGGGAAGGAGCGTGAGGGAAACCATTTGGTGTTGGTATTTGCTCATAAGTTCGTGTGCGACGCGAACTGCGTCACTTGAGTAATCTCAAGGAATGCAGTACTCGATCGTTATTTCAAGTTTGCTCATTGGCATCATCCTCATCTTGTTTCTCAGCGTCTTCTTGAGTTTCATCCTCGTCGTCTTTGAAATGCCATAGCCCCCCCAGAAGGCCCTGATCGCTTCCTTCGCCTTTGGCTTCTTTATCAAGAAATTTGTCGAGAGGCTTGAGCATCACTCCATGGATTAGTTCTGAACGGTAGGTGGAGAAGCGTTTGTTGCGGTTTCGGATCAAGAAGGGATTGTCATCCATGCTTGAGAACCTTTTCGCTTCACGTTCTTCGGCACGTAATTCAAGGTTCTCTTTTAATGAAATAAACTTCTTGCCTATGGTTTTCAACCAGCCGAATTTTATAGCCATACAACCTCTCCTCTTATCTTAGAGCATGTTTGGATTCATGTAGGTGTCGTAGCATAGTTGGTTCCACGCACACACCTATTCCTCATTGTCCCGATACCTTCAATCGTTGTTTCAACGATGTCTCCGTCTTTGAGAAAAGATCCGTTTCTGAACCCAACGCCTTCAGGGGTGCCACTGAAGATGATGTCACCCACCGCAAGTGCAGTAATAGATGAAATATAAGAAATCAGTGTCGGGATATCAAAGATCATATTGGATGTTCGGTCTCTTTGACGTACCTCACCATTAACAGTTGTGACGATTTCTAGGTCACTGGGGTCAGTGAAGGAATCTGTGGATACAAGGTGCGGTCCGGTCGGACCGAATGTATCAAATGATTTCCCTAGATTGAACTGGGCTGGCTGGTCCTTGTATTGCACTCCGCGGTCAGAGAAATCCTGCCCAACACTCAACCCTAGGATGTGAGACCACGCCTCCTCCTTTGCGATGTCTTTGCCGTTTTTACCAATTACTACAAGAAGTTCACCTTCGTAATCGCATTCGTCACTGCGCATGATCACATCATCGGTTGGACCACTGATACAGGACGGAAATTTCGTGAACACCATCGGCGTGTTTGGCGTCTTTGACGCAGCTTCTTCGACATGAAGCTGATAGTTGAGGCCAACGCCAAAAGAATTCCGAGGGCGGGGGATAGGCGCACAAACATTCGCTTCTGCAATCAAGCCAGAAGACTCGTAATCGTCTAACTGAGTAGCGTAATGATGCAGTAGGTCACTGTTCTGAATGGCTTTCATGGGGTCACTAGAAACAGCGCCGTTGGTGATAATAGCAAGGTCAAAGAACGCTTCGCCCTGAACGAGGGCGCTCCGATCATTGATATTCGCAAATGTGAATGGCACTGATAAGCCTTTCAAGGGAGATCTAATTAGTTAACCCCAACGATACCGCCCGCTGTGTTTCTTCCTCAATCATAATGTCCGCATCAACTTGTAAAAGCCATCCTTTTGACACGCTTTCCGCTGCAGCAGTTTCTAACTCCTGAACATAGGAATCAAGAGATCCATACATGTCCATCAACGTTTCGGTGCTTAATTCGGTTGTGTCTCCGAAAAGGAAGCAAAAACCCTCGGTCGTAACAGGGTCACCAGATAAGACACGAAGAGGTGCCGTCACCGGAGGAGTCCGCACCCCACCTATAGCTATTCCTAGAGCATCTCTCGCCACAATAAGCTCCTCACTATTCTCCAGCTCAATTCGAGGAGATGAGTCAGGTGCTTCACCTGTAAGGATCCAGTTATTGAGTTGATGGAACGCTGCCTGTAACGTCTCATGCTGTGGTCCGTCATTGATCAGGTTCTCACATCCGATGACAGCACCAAGATTAGCTGTACGAGGTAAACCGTTAGCATACGATAAGGAATATGTGTCTGAGTGCGCCGCACCGGCAACTTCCCATGTGCGAATGTGTTCTGTGTCATCTTGTCGTGCTAAAGCATATTGCAGCAACGTCACGTCAGTTTCTGCTTCAAAGATAAGGACAGGCACATTAACATCAGCCCTAATCAGTGTTGACGTTCGCCATTCTTCCATAGACGGGTGAGGAGCACCATCGCCACGACCATGTATAAGGTAGCCATCAAAAACTCCGACGATCGGATCAACAGCATTAATGTATGAGGTTAAAAACCCTGCTGATTGGGACTGTCCTGTAGCAATCAATCTGTCGGGCTCTAAGCTATATTGTTCGCTCAGCCACTGAAGGGCTCCCAGTGTTGACTGCGTAAAAATATCAAAGGAGAACGCATCACCTGGATGTGACAAGTCCCCATAGCGATCAGGGTCACGAGTCGGTAACCCTCGGGTATCTAATAATCCACTGGGAATACGACCAGTATCTCTCCCCATAATGCCAACAAGTTGCGCAGAGACGCCAACGAAAGCATGCCCTTCACGTCCCATCTCTTCAGAAATAAACGCCCATGTATTAGTGTTATCCACTCCTGCCGTCACGTTCATCCATTCAGCAACGACAACACCGCTAAATGATTTATCAGGTGGAAAGCGAACCAAAACTCGGATTTTATATTCTGCCTGTGTATCTTCTTCGAAAACCCATTCCCCATCAGCAGTCAGTTCACGAACGGGCTTATATGAGGTAGCTTCACCGCCGATAAGTAATTCAACTTCGCTAAAACCCTCAGGAAGAGGCGCGGCCCCAAGGGGCTGAAGGATCCCTCCACCTAACCCAGTCGCATCTATGACTTCACTTGCCGACCTCACTATTCCTGAGGGTTCCGGCATGTCCTCAATGCTTGACTCCACATTATTAGAAGTCGTTGTTGGAGATCTATCGGTTTCATCGCTGGATTTCTCTGCCGGCTTCTCAATAGGTGTTTCAGTGGCTATTGGGATTTCTACTTCAACGAGTTCATCAGTCATAGATGATTCGCCATTACTGCAGGCAAGAAGCAAGGCACAGCAAAGACAACTAACAAAAACAATGGCACGAGACATAAATTCTCCTGACCGTACCTTAGTGAAATAATTTCATTCGTTCACCTTTCCACCAATTGAAAAGTAGTGAAGACTATCAATAAGACGAGGAGAAAACATGACGTATACGCCAGAGCAATTATCTGACAGGGAAAAAATTCGTGAAGCAGCAATGCGCTACAGCTATGGAGTGGACCGGCTCGACCCAGATGTCATGAAATCAGCCTATTGGCCTGAAGCAACCGATGACCATGGTAACTTCGTCGGCAACGCTCATGAATTCGTTGATTACTGTATGGAAGCGCATCTTCGATGGAAATGGACAATGCATTCCATCTATAACCACCAAATTGAATTAGATGATGATGGCATCCACGCCAGAGGAGAAATCTACAACATCTCCCATCTTTGCCGAGAAGGAACCAACATAGTTGACACATGGTTCGGCAGGTACCTTGATAAATATGAGAAGCGAGGCGAAGACTGGAAAATCATAGAACGGGTCTGCGTTCATAACGGATCACAAGTCATAGATGCAGTACCCATGCGGATGCAAACGAGCGCCTATCGAAGAGGCTCATTTGACCGGCCCGCAGACGGGAGACCAATCGGCCCATAAAGAGTGCCCCCGTATGGTGTTAGAACACGGACTATGACAACATAGTCGCATGGCATATGAAACAATCACAGCCACTATTGAGCATGGAATTGGTCGCTTAACGCTGGACCAACCCGATAAATTAAATCCACTCGGGACAAACACATTGCAGGACATTATTGATGCGACGACATGGTTCAATAAAGAAAATGTAAGTGTTGTGATCGTCTCCGGAAACGGACGCGCATTCACGGCAGGATTTGATCTCAGGGAATTCACCAACACTGACAGTACTGGTAAAGACGGTGCAGTTCTCGGAAGAGAGATGGCTGAAGCAGTCGACAGGATGAAACCAGTAACAATCGCTTCACTTCACGGATACTGCATAGGTGGCGGAGTTGTCCTTGCAAGCGCATGCGACCTTAGAATTGCCTCAGAAAATACGACTTTTTCCATACCGGAGGTAGATCTTGGGATTCCCTTGGCATGGGGTGGAATACCTCGTTTAGTCCGTGAAATTGGTCCAGCGATGACCAAAGAATTAGTTATGACATGCCGCCCCTTTGATGCCGAAGAAGCAAAGAGCCTTGGCTTTATTAATCGAGTAGTGAAAGATGCTGACCTTGAAAGCCAAACAATGAACATGGCTGAAGCAATCAGAAAACGCCCTCAACCAGTCATAGAAACAACAAAACATCAGGTGAGAGCGGCTGCAGACGACCTTGCATCAACAAAAAATGAGTGGGTGGGGGAAATGCTCATCGCAGCAGCTAACAAAGACAGTGTGGCCAGATCGGCAGCACAGAATTATCTCAACGATAAAAGCGGCCGTTAGAAGCCAAATAAGTTAAAGACCAGCTATAGAAATAAAACGGGAGGGGGGAAGTGAATCAAAGAGCAGAAAAGAAACAAATTTCATATGACTCGGTTTCATGGCTGTTACCTCCGGTACTTATCCTTCTTGTGCAGCAAATGTTCTGGAGGACGCCATTAGGAGCCGTTTTGCAGGGTATCGTCCTTGGCCTCCTGACAAGCCTCGTCGCCTTAGGTATCGTGCTAATCTATCGCTCTAATCGTGTGCTCAATTTTGCGCAAGGAGAATTAGGGCTTCTACCAACAATTCTGAGCGTTATGCTCATCGTCGAATCTGGCTTCCCGTACCTGGTCGCACTTCTGTTGGGATTATTGGCAGCGATTATTCTTGGAATATCATCAGAATTTCTCGTCATTCGAAGGTTTACACGAAGCCCCCGACTTGTACTCACTGTAGCAACCATAGGACTGGCACAAGTCCTCATCATGTTCGCATTACTTATGCCTGAATGGTGGGGAAGCGGAATCACAAGTCAACGTATTGATTCTCCCTTAGACATAACGTTTGATTTCGCCAAATTTCGCTTTAACGACAATCATCTGATAGTCCTCGTCGCTGTACCGCTGATTCTCCTCGCTGTAGGCTATTTCCTGCAGCGAACCAAGATCGGCATCGGAATTCGAGCTGTTGCTGAAGACTTTGACAGGGCAGGCATGCTGGGTATACCTGTGAGACGCATACAAAGCTGCGTATGGGCGCTCGCATCGCTACTTGCGTTCCTGGCGCTCTTCCTTCGTTCAAGCATCATAGGTCTCCCAGTTGGAGGCCAACTAGGGGTCCTCTTTTTCCTACGAGCACTCACAGCCGCAGTTGCTGGCAAGTTAACCGATCTAAGAACTGTTCTAGTAACTTCGGTGACGCTCGGGATTCTTCAGCAAGGAATTCTTTGGAACACAGATAGTCCTACACAGGGAAAAGCTCTTATGGCCGCTATGTGCGCAGCTGTGATACTGATAGCGCTCATAGCAAGACCTCAAACGTACTCACGATTTGAGAAGCTACGGGACGCTCTCTCAATGGGAGAAACGCGCCCCATACCTCCAGAACTTAGAACGCGCAGCGAAATTCGAATCAGTAAGTATGTCCTAATGCTTCTCGGGTTGGGATTCCTTTTCATAGTCCCTTACTGGTTTGGCACAGTAAACACACTCAGAATTTCGTCATTATGCGTGTACGCAATAGTTATGCTTTCATTAGTGGTGCTAACAGGCTGGGGTGGACAGATCTCGCTTGGACAAATGGCTTTCTTTTTCACTGGATCAGCTATTGCTGGAAAATTAATCGTCGACTGGGACGGAGATTTAATCCTCGCAATTCTCATGGCTGGAACTTTTGGAACCCTACTAGCAATTATCGTCGGTCTCCCAGCACTACGAATACGAGGGCTCTATCTAGCTGTTACCACATTCGCTTTTGAACTTGCCATGGTACTTTACTTTCTCAATACGCGATTTTTTGATTGGGTGCCGTCCTACTCAGATAGAGTTGAGCGTCTCCCCGTATTTGGGAAGATAGACTATTCTTCAACACGAGCTATCTACTTCGTTACTGCTATATCCATGGTCCTTGCACTTATGGCTGTGCAGGGGTTACGCCAAAGTAGAACAGGGCGCGTGCTTCTGGCTTTACGAGACAATGAACAAGGCGTAGGAGCATTTGGTGTTTCAGTCATACGCGCCAAGCTCATGGCATTTGGGATAGCGGGATTTCTTGCAGGTTGTGCTGGGGCATTACACGTGGTTCATCAACAAGCATTCGTCCCAGCATCAAACATGTCCGGATTCGGTCCATCAATACGGGTCTTCATAGCAGCCATTGTTGGAGGAATCGGTTCATCGCTTGGAGCAATGATTGGATCACTCTTCTTATTTGGAACGGTCTGGTGGCTACGAGGGGATTGGAGCATCTTCGCCACAGGCTTTGGAATCTTAACAGTGCTTCTCATCGCCCCAGGCGGTATCAGTTCCTTTATTTATAGATTTAGAGACTGGTTATTGAAACAATTCGCAATGAAGAAAGATATAGATGTTCCCAGCCTCGTGGCTGATGACCTTCTCCCCGACAGTGCTCGAATGCAAGGAGAATTAGATGAAAGCTAAATTTTCACGAATCGTTGGAGATGGTCCTGCTTATCCACTTTTCATCCTTTTTGGTCTAAATGCAGTAGATGAACTTGACCGAACAGCATTTGCAATCTTAACACCTGAAATACGCGACGAATTCGGACTTGGATTTCAAGGACTGTTGACGTTAGTAGCTGTTGTACTGGCTTTCTCACTTGCTCTTCAGGTCCCAATCGCAGGCCTTGCAGACAAAATGAACCGCGTCCACCTTGCCATCATAGGAGCACTAGCTTGGGCAACCTTTTCGTTCATGACAGGACTCGCTACCTCAATTGTTTTTTTGGCGTTCATGAGGTCAGGGTCAGCTATCGGGAAAGGGGTAATAGATCCGACGCACAATTCACTACTTGCTGACTGGTATGCTCCAAACCAGCGACCAGCAGTCTTCTCATTTCATCGCGCGGGAAATTCAGTCGGAATTATTCTCGGAGCGTTACTAGCAGGAACGCTTGGCTACGCCTTCAGTTGGCGCGTCCCTTTCTTGATCTTCGCAATTCCCACATTTATTCTTGCATTTTTAGCATTTCGCCTTAAGGAACCAATTCGTGGCAGATTCGAGAGAGAAGCCGCAGGAGCAGGCAAAGATGTTGCGGAGTTAGCAGAAGAGCCTCCGTCTATGACTGAAGCCTGGCGTCTATGTTGGAAAGTCGACACTTTACGCCGGCTTTTTGCGTCACTTCCATTCGTTGCCGTAGCAGTGGTAGGGTACGCAACTCTAAGCTCATTGTTCTACGCTGAGGAATTTAACCTTGATGAACGGGCTCGCGGTATTATAGCTGCAGCCTCGGAACCCGCGCAGTTGGGCGGATTAGCAGTTGGGGCTTCAATAGGTCTCAAGCTTGTAGCTAGGGACCCAGGTTTAATAATCAAGTTTTTAGCGCTAAGTACAACCCTTACATCAATAATGGCAGCGGGACTAGCGTTATCGCCAAGAGTATGGATGGCAATAGCATTCAACGCTTTAATTGCTTTCACTATAGCAATCGTAGGGCCTGGACTTTTAGCTGCTCTCTCGTTAGCCATACCCCCTCGTGCACGATCTATGGGATTCAGCATGGGGTCGCTATGGGCATTACCTGGTCTTTTCGCACTGCCATTAGTCGGTTGGGTCGGTGATAACTGGGGGATACGGCAGGGCATGCTTCTGATGACCCCGATCCTCTTCATTGGAGCGCTCATAATGGGTTCGGCAGCAAAGGGGATAGTCAAAGATATTGAACAGGTACGTTCCTCAGCGCGAGCTAGAAGTGAAGCAGCAATGGCGAGAAAAAAGGGAGAAGCAAAGCTACTACTCACAAGAAATGTGCAAGTCAGTTATGACAAGGTTCAAGTACTCTTCGGTATCGATATTGATGTAGGAGAAGGAGAAATCGTCGCACTATTGGGAACAAATGGGGCAGGGAAATCAACATTACTCAAGGCTATATCAGGAGTCACCGAAGCAGACAGGGGAACAATAGTCCTAGACGGACGTGATATCACACACGCTCCACCCAATGAAATCGCAGCATTAGGCGTCTCTCAATTACCCGGGGGTCACGCAATCTTCCCTAACCTAAGCGTAAAAGAAAACATTGCTGCCTCCCGTTGGCTAAATGCATCATCTGAAAGAAACTTGAAGGGAATAAAGCAAAATCCGCTTGAAATATTTCCTGAGATAGCAGAACGATTAGATGAACCGGCAGCAAATCTCTCCGGAGGGCAACAACAAATGCTTGGGCTCGCAATGGCCCTGCATAGTAAACCCAAAGTGCTACTTATAGATGAACTCTCGCTTGGTTTAGCACCAGCAGTAGTCGAACGAATACTCCCGGTAATTAAGCAAATCGCCGATCAAGGAACGGCTATCATCATCGTCGAACAATCAGTAAATCTGGCTTTAACAATTGCAGACAGAGCCTATTTCATGGAAAAAGGACAAATACGCTTTAATGGGTCAACTAAAGACCTTCTAAACCGACCTGACCTCCTGCGTTCAGTTTTCCTTAGCAATACGTCAATTTCAGCAGTTGAGACCAGTTCCAAACCATCAACCAAGGAAAATAAAACAATCCTAGAAATAGAGGATGTAACACGTAGTTTCGGAGGAATTCTCGCTGTTAGTTCAGTGACCTTTGATGTGAGGTCAAACGAAATCATCGGGATAATGGGCCCGAATGGAGCAGGAAAGACAACGCTCTTTGACCTCCTCAGCGGTTTCGTTCCATCGCAAGGTGGGTCCA
>CAJWRY010000057.1 GCA_913046155.1 uncultured Candidatus Nemicrothrix sp.
CAGTAGGCCTTAATCTTCACTATGGTTATACGGGCCTCCTAAATTTTGGCGTTGTAGCTTTCATGGCTGCCGGCGCTTATGGAATGGCTATCTTCTTTACCCAAGGGTGGCTCGGTGGTTCTATTCTGTTAGCAATCGCAAGTGGTGTCGTATTCGCAGTGGTTATAGCACTCAGTATTGGATTGCCTTCTTTACGACTGCGAGCTGACTATTTGGCTCTAACAACTATCGCTATCGCTGAAGTTTTGCGGATCTCCTTCCGATCCCAACGTTTACTTGATTTCACCGGCGGTCCATTTGGCCTTCCCAGTATTGAAGATAGAAATGCGAATGTTTCTTTCGCTGATGTCATAACGGTCGACTGGAACCCAATAAAGGAAGGAAATTATGGAGCGTGGTTTCTAGAGTTTGATGAAAAGACGTTGTGGGTGATGATTATCGGATGGTCCTTAGTATCCCTAGCTAGCTTATTGATCTGGGGCTTAATGCGGTCCCCATGGGGAAGGGTTATCAAAGCAATCCGTGAAGATGAGGATGCTGCAAGAGCATTAGGTAAGAACGTCTTTTCCTATAAACTTCAGAGTCTAATCATTGGCGGAGTGATCGCTTCATTTGCAGGTATCGTTCGCGCCTTTGACATGGGATTTGTTGAGACACAACAGTTCCGACCACAAACAACATTCTTTATATGGACCGTCTTGATACTTGGAGGCGCTGCTTCAATTTGGGGGCCGATAATCGGATCCATGACGTTTTGGTTTGTGATTATCTTTTCTGAGGAACTACTTCGCCAAATGGTGGACTCTGGATGGATACCTGATGCAATACTGCAATCAAATGACATAGCCAGCGTCAGAATGATTCTTATGGGAATCATGTTGGCCACACTCATGATATGGAGACCTCAAGGTCTAGTAGGGAAAAAAGAGGAGGCACAAATTGACATCCGATAACCAAGCTTCCGAACTAAAGAATGTTGAAGCAATCCCAGGGTCACCCAAACAAGACCCAATTTTGAAAATAGACAACGTAGTCAGATCCTTTGGTGGTTTACGCGCCGTTGATATTGACCATCTGGAAGTCCAACGAGGAATCATCACTGCATTTATTGGTCCAAATGGAGCTGGGAAGACAACATTATTCAATTTAATAACAGGCTTTGATAAGCCGGACTCGGGAAAATGGACTTTTCATCAGTTATCAAATGCAGAATCTTGGACAACAGACCTCTCAGGACTTCGACCGCACCAAATTGCTAATAAAGGAATGGTTCGCACTTTTCAACTAACAAAATCACTTGCGAAGATGACAGTTATAGATAACATGCTTTTGGGTGCGGCTGAACAAAAGGGAGAGTCCTTACGGAATGCCCTTCTTCCTTCACGTTGGCAAAAACAAGAAAAACAAATTTTGAAAAAAGCAGAAGACCTATTAGGGCGCTTCAAGCTCTCTCACATGCGAGATGAATATGCAGCAACCCTATCTGGGGGCCAACGAAAGTTACTTGAGATGGCTAGGGCTTTAATGTCTGAACCGAAATTAATTTTACTTGACGAGCCCATGGCAGGAGTTAACCCAGTTCTTGTTGAATCATTATTAGTACATATAGAAAACCTCCGAGACGAAGGAGTGAGCGTACTTTTCATCGAACATGACATGGATGCAATCATGGGTATCTCCGATTGGATCGTTGTCTTAGCAGAAGGCCAAGTAATTGCCGAAGGAACACCGTCAGATGTTTCCAAAAACCCCGCTGTAATAGACGCATACCTTGGAAGCGCGATCGCCGAGGAGCTTAAAGATGTCTAGCAGGAAAGTCGTTCTTGAATCTAAAGATTTAGTCGCTGGATACCTACCAGGCGTTGATATTCTAACAGGTTGTAATTTCAAGCTTCACCAGGGAGAGCTCGTTGGAATTATCGGACCCAATGGAGCAGGAAAGTCAACTTTAGTAAAGAGTATGTTCGGCCTAGTCGAGGTACGAAGTGGTGTGGTCCAGTTACTCAATGAAGAAATCACTAATTTAGCTGCGCACGAATTAGTTAGAAAAGGAGTCGGTTATGTCCCTCAAACCGAAAATGTCTTCCCATCACTAACGATCTCCGAAAATCTTCAAATGGGTGCATACCAATTAAAACCCACTGAGGTTCAAGAACGAATGAAAAACATCACAGACCTTTTCCCTAAACTAGGTCAACGAATAAAGCAACGAGCAGGTCTATTGTCCGGTGGAGAACGACAGATGCTTGCAATGGGAAGAGCTCTAATGATGGAGCCCTCTGTACTGCTCCTTGATGAACCTTCAGCAGGTCTATCACCAGCTCTACAGGTAGACGTTTTCGAAAATGTAACTGCGATCAATAAAACAGGAGTGTCAATAGTAATGGTTGAGCAAAACGCTACCCGTTGCTTGAAAATTAGCGACCGTGGCTATGTCCTTGATCAAGGCAAGAATGCCTATGACGGCACCGGCGAGGGGCTACTGCACGACCCCAACGTTATTAAGTTGTACTTAGGAACAATGGCTGAATCTCGTTAAAAGGTCAACAATATGTACACGGGTAACTCGTAAAGCTACAGGTTAGGACTACTTAACAAGTCATCAGTTATAGTAAAATAGAGAAAAGTATTTTTATCTTAAGGAGATGACTTGTTAATGATTTCTTCACGAATCTTACGGATGGGAACGAGTGAATGACAGTCAAGCAAGCCCATGGAAGCGGCGACTCATCCCCACCAATAGCAGGAGATGTATCAACATTCCCCACTGACGCCGAGTTATCTAGGACCTTAGTCGCATCTACGGGATCAGCTACTTTAAGCACACTAACTCCAAAGGGGTTTCCATACGGAAGCATTGTTTCATTCATTCATGACAACTTAGGCAACCCGATCATTCTGATCTCTGACATGGCGGAGCACACAATCAATGCGCGTAAGAATGAAAAAGCATCCATGCTTATCAGCGAACCAGCAGGAGAAGGCGATCCTCTTGGGAAAGCCAGACTCACGCTTATTGGCACATTACATTTACTGGATAATCCAGAAGCCGAACGCGAAGATTACTTAACAAAGCATGAACACGCATCATTCTATGTTGACTACGAGGACTTTAATTTTTGGAAACTGACTGTTCGCGAATGCAGGTATGTGGGCGGGTTTGGTCATATGAGTTGGGTGCAAAGCGTTGAATATAATTCAGCAGAAATTGACCCACTATTTCTTAATTCACAAGAAATTATTAACCATATGAACGAAGACCACGGCGATGCCAACATACTGTACGCACAAAAACTAGCAAATTTACATGATTGCACTGAGGCAACAATGCTCGGAATTGATCGGTATGGGGTGACACTCCGAGCGACAACAACCCATGGCCCAAGAATGGCAAGAATAGGATTCGCCACTCCACTCAATAATCAAGAAGAAGCAAGGCCAGCAGTAATAGAACTTTTGAAGCTCGCAAAAAGCACCAGTAATCAGCAGAGCGAAGCAAACGAGTAAGACATGTATGGTGAAGTAGAAGAAATTTTGACCCTCTCCCCAAGCATGATCCGGATAGTTTTAGGAGGCATTGGTTTAGACGGCTTCACGCCAAATGAGAGCACTGATCAATACATAAATGCATACTTTATTCCAGAAAACGCATCATACTCCCCTCCATTTGACCTTGAAGAAGTCCGGACTTTAGGTGATGACCAAAGACCCAGACCAAGAAGATTCACTGTTCGCCACTGGAACTCCGAAACACAAAAATTAACAATTGATTTTGTAACCCACGGTGACCAAGGTTACGCAGGAACATGGGCCCAGAGAGCTCAAATAGGCGACAGGTTACAATTCAAAGGACCTAATGGAAGCTACAAACCAGATATAGAAGCTGATTGGCATTTACTTGCAGGCGATGAAAGTGCACTCTCTGCCATTAGTGCCTCTGTCGAATCTATTCCAGAGAATAAAGCCTGTTCAGTATTCCTCATCGTAGATGGACCGGAAAACCGAATAGACTTTGCTTCATCCCCACATCATAAAATCAATTGGATATACCGCTCTGCTGTGCCTAACCCTGAAACAGCTCTGCTTGAAGCAATCCGTAACCATGGGTTTGAAGATGGAGAATTTGATATCTTTATCCATGGTGAGGCGGGAGAAGTTCGAGATATTCGTAAGTACCTAATCCTTGAGCATCAAATTGATATTGAATCAGCCTCAATATCACCATATTGGAGGAGAGACCATACTGACGAAGCCTGGAGAAGCATCAAGAAGCAGTGGTTAGCAGAGCAAGAAATGGATACATAGTCAGCTAAACACTGAGCTTAAGTACTTCTTCTATAGCGTCAACGACGCCCGAGTAGAATGGGCCAAATTCTGCATACTCAGCTGAAGCTGTATCAAAGCGCATCGTGTAAACAACATCTTTAAGATCATCAGGATTTACGCAAAATAAAGTAACTCCCCATTCAAAATCATCAATTCCAGTGGATCCAGTTATGACCTGAAGCACACGACCAGCAAATTTTCTACCTGAGGCTCCATGCTCGTACATAAGATCTTTTCTCTTGTCGAAGTCTAATGTAAACCAATTCTGAGTTGGGTTCCGTCTTTTGGACATAGGGTAAAAGCACCATGCTCGCTTATCAGAAGGAGGGAGTTCCGGATACAGTCGCGCTCTACGCATCTCTTCAGGCACTCCAGCGGCGTATTCAGAGATCTCTGTCAAAGAAACATAAGAATCTACAATATCTACTCCACAATTTTTTATGTCTCTTTGGATTTCTCGGAGTTGAACCCAGTCACTGCTTAACATCATAAAAGCGAAATCAGCTTTATGACCTAGGATAGAAACAGAAATAATCTGCACATCACTCAAATTTTTTTTATCAATAACTTCTACTAATTTTTCAGCGTCAAAGCTTTGGTTTGCTTTACAAAACAAATGCAGCACACCGAGACCGGTAGTCGGTATGAGTGGTTCCATAGGAAAAGTGTAGTTAATTTACAAGCGCTTTACGCCCGTAAAGTAACTAGAAGTCCATATCTGGCATGCCAGGCATTGCATCAGCATCATCTGGGGCGTCAGCGATTACTGCCTCAGTAGTCAGGAATAAGGCTGCTATTGATCCAGCGTTTTGTAGTGCTGACCTAGTTACCTTAGCCGCATCAATAATTCCAGCTTTTACCAGATCCTCATATTCACCGGAAGAAGCATTCAATCCATTTGCCCCATCTAGGTTACGAACCTTTTCTACTATGACGCCTCCTTCAAGACCCGCATTTATAGCAATTTGATTCAACGGACCTTCAAGTGACTTAGCCACCAGTCGAGCTCCTGTATTTTCATCAGGGTTTCCTAAACTTTCAGATATCGCTAGTACAGCTTCTTGAGCTCTCAATAGTGTCACTCCTCCACCTGCAACAACACCTTCTTCGATTGCTGCTTTCGTCGTGGATACTGCGTCCTCGATTCTGTGCTTCTTTTCTTTCAACTCTACTTCAGTAGCTGCGCCAACTTTTAGAATAGCTACACCACCGGAAAGTTTTGCCAAACGCTCTTGGAGTTTTTCGCGATCATAGTCTGAATCTGTATTTTCAATCTCTGCTTTGATTTGGGCAATTCGACCATCAACATCTTCGCGACTACCAGATCCCTCAATAATTGTAGTTTCGTCTTTTGTGATAACTACCTTTCGTGCTTCACCGAGAAGATCCAATGTTGTCGCATCCAGTTTTAAGCCCACTTCTTCGCTTATTACCTGACCTCCTGTCAAAATAGCCATGTCTTGTAACATGGCCTTCCGGCGATCACCAAAACCAGGAGCTTTAACACTTGCGGAAGTGAAAGTACCACGTATTTTGTTAACTACGAGAGTAGCCAATGCTTCACCTTCAATATCTTCTGCGATTATTAGAAGTGGTTTTCCTGATTGCATAACTTTCTCAAGAACTGGTACGACATCTCTGACAGCTGAGATCTTTGATGACACGAGGAGAATGTATGGATTTTCAAGAACAGTCTCCATACGGTCAGCGTCAGTTACGAAATATGGTGAGATGTATCCTTTGTCGAAACGCATTCCTTCAACGAAATCCATATCCATTCCAAAAGTTTGGGATTCCTCAACTGTGATTACACCA
Source organism: uncultured Candidatus Nemicrothrix sp. (assembly GCA_913046155.1). GTDB lineage: Bacteria > Actinomycetota > Acidimicrobiia > Acidimicrobiales > UBA8592 > UBA8592. The sequence goes on from CAJWRY010000057.1 coordinate 6,142, forward strand.
TCTTTTCCGACTTTGTCGATTGCTTCGCTTATTTTGGCACCTATGTCAGCATCTGCAGCAGATATGGCAGCAACGTTTGCAATCTGGTCTTTGTCAGAAGATACATCTTGAGACTGGTTAGCTATTGATTCAACAGCTGCAGCTACACCAGCTTCTATGCCCTTCTTGAGTGACATTGGATTTGCTCCAGCTGCTACGTTTCTTAGTCCCTCTCGAACCATCGACCAAGCTAATACAGTTGCAGTAGTCGTTCCATCGCCAGCGACATCATCAGTTTTCTTCGCGACCTCTTTGACTAATTCGGCACCGATTCGTTCATATGGGTCCTCAAGGTCAATCTCTTTTGCGATTGAGACACCGTCATTAGTTATCGTTGGTGCCCCCCATTTCTTATCAAGTACAACATTTCGTCCTTTTGGGCCAAGCGTCACTCTCACTGCATCAGCAAGTGTGTTCATTCCTTTCTCTAAACCCTTTCGGGCTTCTTCGTTAAATGAAATGATTTTTGCCATCTAAAATTCTCCTTGTTTCTACATTCTTTAACAATTTGTCTCGGTCATTTATTCCTAAAGATGTAATCTTTTAAATTTTCACCTCAATAGCTGAGATTTTACATACACGCTTTAGATTTCCCTCATTACTAGATTCGCTATGATTATCCTCCAGCAACTGCCGGAACAATAGAAACTACCTGTCCTTGTTCTAATTCCGTATCTAAACCGCCTAAAAAGCGTACATCTTCATCATCGAGGAAAATATTTACAAACCGTTGTAAATTACCTTCGTCATCCAAAACTCGATTTACAAAGTCTGGATATTCAGTTCGGATTTGCTCTAATAGCTCGCCTAGTGTCCTACCATCCGAGGAAATCGAAGAGTTTCCTTTTGCCAACTCCCGAAATGTAGTTGGTATTCTGATTGTTACCGCCATAAGGTAAATCTATCGCTGTTATATTCTTTTCACGCTGAGAATTTGAATTCGTTTGACTGGTGACTTTGTTAAAAGAAATAGTACGTTAAAAGGGTGAAATTACATGGTGTAATCAATGCATCTGCAGATTCATTAGCTGACTTTTCTATTGCGCTAGATACAGATAGCGCAATCAAACGTGCGAAAGAATTAATTCAAGTAGGTTGCGTTGGAATTGATTTGGGCGCTGCAGGTTCGACGCAATTTGCAAGCCGTGTTGAAGTAGAAGAAGAGTGGGACCGCCTTGACGGAAAAATTCAAGCAATCGCAGAATTGGGTGTAGAACTTTCTGTCGATACATGGAAACCAGAAATAATGGCAAAGGCATTAGAAGCAGGAGCGAACTTCATGAACGCTTCTGATGGTATGCAGAATCCTGAAATGGTTGAAATCGCAGTGAGCTCTAGAGTTCCAGTAGTGCTTCCCTTTCTAAGTGGTGAGGACCCCAAGAGTCTTGAATTCGTTACGGGTGACCCTATTGAAGTGATAGTCCGATGGTTTGAGAAATCTCTAGGCGAGCTTGATAAGAAAGGCTTGAAAAGAGACCAATTAATTTTGGATCCTGGAACTGGATTTGGTCCCGCAAATTGGGATTGGGAAGACAGATTTAAATATCAGGAACGCGTGTACAGCAGTTTGGATCAACTAAAAGTTTTTGATTTACCCGTATATGTGGCGCTTCCTTGGAAATTTGAGGATGGACGGAAACACTTGTTGGAGATTCTCCTGGAAGTAGGTTTTGATTATGGTCGCACACATCTTCCACAAAGAATCCTAGAGATTAAGAAAGAATTAGAATCTCGTTGATTTAACGTTCTTTACTTTGAACGATAAATATTAACTGCTGACGATTCCAAGAATTCTGGAACGGGTGGGCGCATCTTCCTAAGGTTAACTTGAACACCTGTGACAGCAGGAATTGCGAGTATCTCTGTAGCAATCCTTGTAGCTACTTTTTCAAGAAGCTGGTGAGATTCGTTCCGAATAATGCCTGCAACTAATTCCGTGACATCACCATAATTTATGGTGTCATCAAGATCATCCGATGTACCAGCTACTGAGAGATCCGTTTCTATAGCTAGGTCTACTTCAAAGGGTTGCGCTCTATTCTTCTCTTCAGGAAGAACGCCTATCGTTCCAAGAGCCTGTATTTTATTTAGTTCGATACGATCGATCATCTTTAGGTTTTACCCCTTTGAGTGATTTACTGACCAATCATCAAGTGCTTTCATTGATATTTTTGCAATTGATTTGGCGGGTGCAGAGAAAGCTTCCTCAAGGCCAACGTGCTCTTTAAGCGAGTAAGAAGGAACGGGAAGACTCACATTTGGGTCAATACTTCCAGCAATAACAAGTAACGGGGTTGACATGAGCTTTGATAACTTGAGCACCTCTCCCACAACCTTTCCGTCAAAACTTGATTCATTAACCTCTCCTTCACCGGTTATAACTAGGTCAGCATTTTCAATTTGATCAACTAAATGAACTCGTTCTGAAACTGCTTCAAAGCCACTTTGAAGCTTGGCACCTACTGTTGCAAGACCACCTGCCAAGCCTCCAGCTGCTCCAGCCATTGGCAAAGAGGTGACATCAATGTTTCTCTCTTCATGAAAAACTTGGGCTAGACGCTTAAGTCGATTTTCAAGAAACCTGATCTGTGTATCCGTTGCACCTTTTTGCGGTCCAAAGACTCGTGCGCACTCTATGAACCCAGTTCGCACATCGCAAGCAACGTTTATTTCAAGACTTGAGTAACGCTTCAATGGCCTCATAGCCTGTAAAGCTCCTAAACCTCCGTCAATAGATGCTGAACCTCCGAGCCCGATAAGAATATCGTCGGCCCCTCTTTCAAGCGCCGTACGGATGAGTTCTCCTGTACCGAATGTTGAAGCATCAATGGGGTTGGTAAAAGATTTGTCTTGTATCAAGTGAAGCCCAGAAGCTTGAGCCATTTCGATGACAGCTGATTTGCCTTCAAGCCTCCATGAGGCCTTGACTGGTTCACCGAGTGGACCAGCAACTACTGAGATTTTATTACCGCCGCCAAAGATTTCTAATGTCCCCTCCCCACCATCTGCTAAAGGTTGAATAATAACCTCATGCGATTTATCAATTGCCTCAGCAATTGATTGAGCAACTTCAGTTGCGGATACTGTCCCTTTAAACTTGTCAGGGGCAATCAGAACTTTCATGTACTTTCTATCTCATCCGCCTTGGTCAGGGAATAGATCGGCGCCTACGTGAACAAGAA
>CAJWRY010000058.1 GCA_913046155.1 uncultured Candidatus Nemicrothrix sp.
AGTACAACGCTGATGGCGTACAAGAAGTCATCGACGAACTCACCTTCCAAGCAGGAGCAGCACCAACACAAGCAGCTCCAGCTCCAGCACCGGCAGGTATTGGGCTTAACGCTCTAGATACACCAACAACAATGAGTACCACTTGTGCTCCTTCAATTGCTTCTCTACCACAGTGGATAGCAGTTGAGGAAGGACTTTACGAAGCTCGGAACCTCACACTTGAGTGTGTCCAGATCGGTAGTGGACCTGAAACAGCAGCAGCTCTTGCATCAGGCGAGGCTGACTTTGCAGCAAACATTTACAACAACGTCTTCCCATTGCTTAACAACGGGCTTGAAGTAGTTGTATTTATGGAAACATTGCTCTATAACCTGTTTGATGTCATTGTTGACGCTGATTATGCAGCAGCAAATGACATAACTGCAGATATGGACTGGGAAGAAGCCATGCAGAAGCTTGACTGCACCAACGTTGGTGTTGTTGCACGTAACGCTGCAGCCGAGGATCTCGCAAGAATTCTCATTAACGCTGCTGGACTTGATGAAAGTTGCTTCACCTACGTGGCGGTTGGTATACAACCACTTCCAGCTCTTGAATCCAACGACACTGATTGGACCGTAACATTCGATCCATTCCAGGTTGTCGCTGTACAAACAGGAGCAGGCATTAACCCATTCTCGATCCAACGAGGCGAAGGGCCTCCAGGACTTGATTGGCCAGGCCTTGTCTACATGACTGGTGTAGGTAACTTTGAAGCCAAGCAGGCTGAACTTTGTGCCTACAAGTCAGGAACTGTAGAAGCTATAAATTGGCTAGCGGATCCTGCAAATGCAGAGCGAGCCGGAGAAATCGCAGCTACACGACTAGCTGAAGCTCTCCACCCGCTAATCCCGGCGCTTATAGCTAAGTACCAAAATGCATTCAGCACTACAGGAGACATACAATTTGGACAGATCGAAACGATCAGCCAAATTTCTGTTGACGTCGGCAAAACCGACCGACTGTTCGCTGCTGATGAAGTAGCTCAGGACCTAAGCTGCGACTAAATTCGTAGTTGGTTCTTAGATAACTACTCGGGGCCGGTGCTAAAGCACCGGCCCCGAAAAACCTTTTAAAAGATATTCAATACAGGAATTAAAATTATGACTAATGCTGTTGACATAGAAAATGTCTCATTGGTATTCGGTGGTGAAGGCAACAATCCGGTCCTCGCAGTGGACACCATCAACATTGCAATACCAAAAGGCCAATTTGTGGCCATTGTTGGACCCAGTGGATGCGGTAAAACAACAGTGCTGAATATGCTGTCAGGTTTAATCCCACCAACAGCTGGATCAGTTAAACGAAACGGAAAAGAAGTAGATGGGCCAAGTCGAGACGTAGGTTACATGCTTGCACGCTCTGCACTTAGCCCATGGAGAACGGCGTTAAAAAATATCGAAATGGGATTACAAATTCACGGAGTCGATAAAGCGACAAGACGAGCGCGCGCCCATGAACTTATTTCTCTACTCCACCTTGATGGATTTGAGAATTCTTACCCCTCGCAACTCTCACAAGGAATGCGTCAACGAGTCGCAATTGCAAGGACATTAGCAATCGAACCAGATCTATGGCTGATGGATGAACCATTTGGAGCACTTGACGCTCAAACTCGCATAAAAGTTCAAGGGGAATTTATAAACCTATGGGAAAGATCCGGCGAGAGTTCAGTGATCTTCGTAACCCATGACTTGGAGGAAGCCGTATTGCTAGCGGATCGCGTCATTGTAATGACAGCACGACCCGGCAGAATTAAAAGCGACACGTTAATTGATCTACCAAGACCACGAGTGATAGACGAACTGCGATTTGACGAAAAGTTTAAAGATGCAGAACATAGGATATGGAAGGAACTTCGCGATGAAATCATCTGATACAACTTCACCCGACGAAAGTAACAGCGAAACAAGCAATCTAGAAGAACCAAATGCTCAACCAGAGCGCTTTGATATGTCTGTGATCACGGACATGCCTAAATGGCAACGGGTACTCAAAGCAATGGATTTACCTGTTCAATTCCTGCGGATAGGACTTCTAGCCTTAATTATCTGGGCTTGGGAAACGCGATGGATCTTCAAAGGTTGGAGCCCTTTCGGCTTTGAACTCTTTCCTGAAATTATCCCTCTATTCCAAGGAATACCCAGTGAAGCAGGGGAGTTCTTATTAGACATATGGGATGATTCTCTATTCTGGTCCGATTTCTGGGTAACACTTCAAGAAGCGCTCTTGGGTTTTGTTCTTGGCTCCGGTTTGGGATTTATCGTAGGATTACTGCTTGGGAGTTTCAGGAAAGTAGCAAAAGTGCTCGCTCCCTTCCTGATCTTCACAAATGCTGTTCCAAAGATTGCGCTTGCTCCTATCCTCATCCTCTGGTACGGAGTTGACATAGCGTCAAAAGTTGCGTTAGCCACAATAATTGTTTTCTTTATCGTCCAAATACCGGTTCAGGCAGCTGTAAGTGGTGTGGATCCAGACCTTGATGTTGTAGCTACATCTATGGGAGCAACGCAGGCTCAGAAATTTAGATTTGTGGTTATTCCAGGTATTCTTGGCCCCTTATTTGGAGCTCTGCGTCTCTCAGCAATCTATTCAATACTCGCTGTTGTCCTCGGAGAGTTCATCGTTTCAAAACGAGGATTAGGTCAGCGTTTGCTTTCCGAAACGAATAACTTTGGTATGAGCAACGCTATCGCCTTAATCACAATCCTTGCAGGCCTCGCCCTTGCATTCAATGCAATCATTGGGATGATGGAGCGGAGATTCCTTAAGTGGCAGGATACGGAAGCACGAGGAAAAGTTGTATCTCTCTAGGTTCATAAATTTCTAATAAGTTTGGAATCAAATGGCAAAACGTGGAAGACCTGCGGGAGCAAATAGCGAGCAAACAAAGGCGAAAATCCTCAACGCAGCACGTCTCGAGTTCGCCGACAACGGATATGACGGAGCTAGCATAACGTCAATTGCTGGAAATGTAGGCATCGCTCCCAGTGCGATTTACCACTATTTCCAAAGCAAGGAAAAGCTTTACACAGAAGTCTTTAAACAGACATCAACTGCCATTTGGGATTCTGTTACTCCGGCAGAGGAAGCAAAAACTCTGCTCGAAGCTATGGCAAACTTATTAGAGAATAGTCGTAAGATAGCAACTGATTTACCTTCTTTCTCTGACTTTTTAGCTTCTCTTCCTATTGAAGCTAGGATGCACCCAGAGTTTTCAGACTTATTACAACAACGCGCTGACCATCAGGATAGAACGTTCCGCAGATTAGCTTGTATTGGAATTGAAAGCGGTGAAATCGATTTTCTATCTGAAGATGAAGCGACGGAACTCATCAGATCAATTGTTATGGGTTGGTTCTTTGAAAGGCATTTCAGGCAAGAAGAGATTCCTAAAAGTGCTGAATCTATACTCGCAATGTTTGAGCACCTGCTGAATTCTCGATAGTTAAAGATATCTTTCCAAAACCATCTATTAAGATCGCCTCATGGTTGAGAGTCGTTCGAGCGGACGCCCCCTTGCTACAGATTCAGCTGTGGCCAGAGTAGCGTTCATAAAGGTTGCTAGAACACACTTTGCCAAATTCGGGTACACAGGAACTGCAATGACTTCAGTTGCTCAAGAGGCTGGGTACACTCCAACAGCCCTACGTCACTACTTTGAAAACAAGGCTGAATTATACGCAGCAGTGTTCGCAGCAACATCTAATGAAATTTATCCACAAATAGTCCAGCACCTCCATTCTCCAACTATGGCTGATGCCATTGAGGGATCTATGGGTAAAATGCTTCAGATCTCAAAAGAATTTCCAGAATTCATAGACTTTCTTTACAGGACACCCTCCGAGTTGTATCGGCATCCTGAATTACGAGAAAAAGTTGAAGTTCGAGAGAGTTTCCAAGAGTTCTTTTACTCATCACTAATAAGCCTTGGAAGGAAAACAGGAGAGTTGAACGAATTAACAGACGAGTTACAGATAATGTTTTTCCGAACAGTGATGCAGGGGTGGATTTATGAAGGTATCTTCTCAAACGACATCACTCTAAAGACTCAGATAGCTCTTGTTAAGCTGCTTGAAAGACTCTAATCAATAATAGATTGCGTTAGTTCCTCTGCCCAAAGTCTATATCGTGGTCTTCTAGAGCAGCTAAAGTACGAGAAGCCATAGAGAGGGCTAATTCCTTCACTCGGGGGCTCTCAACATCATTTATTAGTGGCACTGCACAAGCAATACTGAGACTGTACAAAATAGAATTTCTATATAACTTGTGCACTTCATCAGTCGTAATGTGATGTCCGAAAGACTCTAAAGAATTTATATAGTGATTAAGCAACTCAGTTTCATTTTGTCGACGGTCATCTATCGAAAGTGATTGAATCATATGGTAGGTGATATCAAATGACGATGGCCCAAAGCTACAGCCTTGCCAATCAACGATCATCACTCCATCTCCTGAAGTATTGAAAAGAAGATTATCTGCTCGTAAGTCGCTGTGAATCAAGGTGCTCGCAGAAGTTGATAAGTCGCACAACATGTCATCAATTTCATCAGCTAGATTATCACCTGAAATTTTCGGATATGTGTTGCCACTCTCATCTAATATTTCAGTTAGGGGGCCCCAGCCCAGCCTAGTAACGGTAGTGAGGTTGGTTCTGCGTCTATCATCATTCAACCTAGGAAGCCAGCTAGATTGAACCAAGTCGGCGTGCTCCCACCAATGTGCATGCATAGCAGCGGCTTCTTCAATAACCAGTTTAGATTGGGCTATAGTAATCCCAACTATTTGATCGACTCTCTGATCAAAAGCAATAAATTCTTGAAGAATCAAATATTCAGAACTATCTTCATCAAACCAACAAGCAAATATTTCTGGGATAGATACAGGGGTCGAGTTAAGCAATTCGTCATAACACCGCAATTCTCGTTCATGTGTCCCTCCGCGTTTTGCATTATCTAATGCCTCTTTACGTGGAGCTGAAAACTTAGCTACCACTTCTTGAGACCCGGTATCTGATTGGATCGTTACTTTATAAATTTCTCCAAGCATGCCCCGGTCAGCGCCAATACGTTCGTATTGAAAACTGTGAATATTAATACCCAGATGCTCGCTCAAAAACGATGCATCTATCTCTTCAATTGATAGAGGAAATGGAGGAGATTTCAGCACGGTTTATAAAAGACTGGAGAACTCTTTAGATTCGGCTTCAAGAAGTCGATGATGCCACTCTCTGACAGTATCTCTTCTTGCCCTGTCCATTGCTAGATTCACCATCTCCCCAGGATCTTCAAAGAGGTCATATAGTTCATGTTCTTGGTCATCAAAGTGTGAATCTGGTCCGAAGATTTTCTCATGAGCAATTGGCGTTCCCCTTGTCGTGCTTGAACCACCGACCCCGTAGTATCGGCTGTACTTGAAGCGACCATCAAAGATTCCACGACTTGCGTAGCGAGTATTGATCAACCCATCGTACCAAGCCCAATCTTGAGCAAAGAGTACGAATTCCCGTCCAGTTTCATTTGGATCTGACCAGATAGGAAGCATTGACTGGCCAGGTAAGTTCGCATCCTCGCTACTTATTCCTCCTAGTTCACAGATTGTGGCAGCGAGGTCCACAGGGCTCATCATTGCATCGGTTACAGTACCGGGTTTCGTAATTCCAGGTGCCACAACATAGAGAGGGATTCGCATGGTTTCTTCGTAGTTCCATGGACCTTTTGAACGCAGACCATGCGACCCACACTGATCTCCATGGTCGGCAGTAAAGATCACAATCGTGTTGTCCCAGGCTTTCGTATCGTCAAGGGCGCTCAAAATCAGTGAAAGGCTCTCATCACTCATTTGGTGCAGTTTGAGATAATAGTCAAGCAGGCGAATCCATTTAGCGTGATCGTTTGGGTCTAAGTATCCATTTGATCTTGACATTTCACGCATGAATCGGCGGTGCACGTCAGGTTTTGTGTGTAAGTCATCGTGGAAGTTCATGGGTAGTTCTGTGAACCACTCTTCGTAAGGCAAGTTGAACGCAGGAAGTGGGTCTTCTCGTCCCCAGTCATATGTTGCGTATCTGTCTTTCAATGCTTGAACCTGTGTGGCATTCTCTTGCTGATACCAAGGCTGGTCCATTGGGAACCACATAACGTCATGAGGGTTTACAAGACCCACGGAAAGAAACCATGGCGTTGATTCTCCGTTTCGGTCGCGTATCCAGTCTGCTGCTGATCGTGCGATTGGTTCATCAAATTCAACGCCACTTCCTGCTTGTCCCCAAAAAGCTTTATCATTGCCTTCCCAGTCGCTGAAACCATATGCATCCATGTCCGGGAAAGCATCGGGTGCTAGATGCCATTTCCCCTTGTATCCGGTGTAATACCCCTTATTTCTGAACAGTTTCCCTAATGTTTGAGCGTCAGTTGAGAGTTCTCCGTTAGCTGGCATTATGCAATTCTCGTTAACTCCATGTACGGGAAGATATTGCCCTGTAAACAGAGTTCCTCTAGCGGGAGAACAAGGTGATGTATGTGTGTAGTATCTGGTAAATTCTAGACCCTGATCCATTAGACGCTTTCTTGCTGGAAGATCAAATCCATCGGGGATCCAGTCCCGTTGTCGTTCTTGGTCGGACACAATTAAAAGAATGTTTGGTGCGTTCATTTGCTTAAACCTAGCATCTAATGCTTAACGAAGGTATGTCTCAAACTATTTCTAGAATCAATTACAGGCTTTATTAGATATGAATTTTCCCACCTCTTATTTCTGAACTAAAACAGATTCCACTAAGACAGGAAGAGACGATGTTTGTACCACTGACCATAAAAGACCATCTTGAACGGGCCGATCTTGTGTACGGAAATCGGATAGGTATTATTGATGAACCGGACCAGCCAGCGTCGCCAATGGTTGATATGACTTACGGTTCTTTCGCAGCCAAAGCAAAGGCTATGGCTAAAGGGTTTGAAGAGTTAGGTGTTTCGCAGCAAGGCAGGGTTGCGATGGTCTCTCATAATGCGTCTCGGATGCTTACTTTTTTGTTTGGCACAGCTGCATGGGGCCGTATAGGAGTTCCGATTAACTTTCGGCTCAACCATGAAGAGATTAGCTATATTATCGAACATAGCGGTGCTGAAGTTCTGATCGTTGACCCTGAACTAGAGGACACATTAAAAGAAGTAAAAGTAAAGCATTTCTTTTCGATGGGAAACGACTCTGACGAGATTCTCTATCAAGCGGGTGAACCTTCTCCTTGGGTTCCTGACGAAGATGCAACGGCGACAATTAACTACACGAGTGGCACAACCGCGAGGCCCAAAGGTGTTGAAATGACCCATCGTATGTTATGGACGAATGCCGCAATATTTGGTTGGCAAACAGGCGTCAATGACCGTGATGTGTACTTACACACCCTTCCGATGTTCCATTGCAACGGCTGGGGGATGCCGTTCGCTTTAACTGCGATGGGTGTACCTCAGGTGGTGCTCAGAAAAGTTGACGGAAAAGAAATACTAAACCGAATTGAAAAGCATGGAGTTACGCTGATGTGCGGAGCTCCGGCAGTGGTAGCCGCAATCTTAGATGCAGCATCAGAATGGGATGGCCCTATACCGGGTGCTGGGATAACAAGAATCGTCGTCGCTGGAGCTCCACCACCTACATCAATCATTGAAAGAATAGAAACTGAACTAAATTGGGAATTTATCCAAATTTACGGTCTAACCGAAACCGCGCCGCTGTTAACAATGTCGCGAGGCAGATCAGAATGGGATGAATTATCAACACCTGAAAGAGCAAAGTTGCTGGGTCGCGCTGGAGCACCCGCCCTTGGCGTTTCACTTAAAGTGACAGAAGACGGAGAAATTTGCGCACGGTCGAACCATGTCTTGAAGGGTTACTGGTCTCAACCCGAAGCAACAAATGAGGCTATACGCGATGGATGGTTCCACACTGGTGACGGTGGGTACGTTGATGAGGATAACTATGTGACAATCGCCGACCGGAAGAAAGATGTCATCATCTCGGGTGGTGAGAATGTCTCTTCGATAGAAGTTGAAGATGTTTTATTTGCGCATGAACAAGTAACAGAGGTAGCTGTTATCGGTGTCCCCGATGAGAAATGGGGAGAGACAGTGAAAGCCCTTGTCGTTATTGAAGGTGAAATTTCGGAAGAGGAACTCATTGAATTCTGTCGAACGAAACTGGCTCACTACAAGTGCCCAACAAGCATAGAATTCCGTGATGAACTCGCCAGAACTGCAACAGGAAAACTTCAGAAATATAAACTACGAGCCCCTTATTGGGAGGGTCACGAAAAACTCGTGAACTAAAAGGAGATTGTTATGGCTGGAGACGCATATCAAGTTATTGAGAAATTCTGGGAAAATCAAGATTCCGGAGATTACACGACAACAGAGCACCTGTTTGCGGAAGATGCTCTTTTCGTGGATCCCATATATGGAACCTTTCAAGGGAGAGAGCAAATTGGCGCATTCCTTCTGAAAATGAACCAAGCAGTAAAATCAATTAATGGCGTCTTTAGATTAGAGCAACTTTCAGGAAATGAAACAACTGCCTGGGCTCAATGGTCCTTTACATCGGACCACGGCTATCGGGAAGGTGTAGGTGTCTATGAGGTAAAAAATAGCCAAATCACCTACTACCGTGACTACATGAACGAATCCTCTGATACGTGATGTTATTTACCTTCGAGAATTTCTTCTCCGATGACAGGTCCCTGCTTTAAAGTGAAAAACAAACCAAGAACCACCGCAAATATTGCGCTGAAATAAAGCACTGCTGACAACGAAGTTGCATCCACTAGGGGACCGGCAATCAAATTCCCAAACGGAACGGTCCCACCGAATGATAAAACCCAAATCGCTGCCACTCTGCCACGGATATTCTCATCAACGTGCTCCTGCCAATACGTGCTCAAGGTAGTAGGGAGGATTAAATAAAAGAACCCAACAAAGAAAATAGCGAAATAACCTATATTGATTGAGCGAAGAAAGGTTAGCCACGCCAAGGTGATACCAAAGCCAATACATGACAACCTAATGAGCAAACTTCGCGACGCTTGAAGCAACACAGTGCCAACAATTGCAGCTCCAAATAAAGCCCCAAAACCGAAGGTTGCGTAAAACCACCCATACTGCGAGCTCTTTGCGT
>CAJWRY010000059.1 GCA_913046155.1 uncultured Candidatus Nemicrothrix sp.
AAACGCGCTTCTGAGTTCTCTGGCTTTCATTAAAACAATCCTACAGTGCAATAACTGCGCATAATTTTATGCCGACGCATTGTTATATTATTACGCGATTTTAGCTTTAGTTTGTTTATTAATCGTTAAGGATAAGAACGCCGTTTGGGGCTTTCTTTCCTGCACGGTTTGGTAGCCTGTCTTGATACTTTACTGCGATCCGCTTACCTTCATCTGCTACACCTGAAATCGTTGTTTTTGTAGCTTTGACACTATTCTCAATGAAATTTGTAGCTACTGAAGTCGTATAATCAGCCGCGCGTTTTTTGACCATTCGTTTCATCCAAAGGGATGAACTCAGTCCGGCACTAAATCCTGCCGCTATCCAGATAATTCTCTTAAACATACTTACACCATAGCTGAGTTAGGGCCCTTTACAAGCCAGATTGAATCTTGAACTTCTAATCAGTTACCCTAAATACTTATTAAGTTACGGAATCCGCTGCGTCATGGTTTTGAAGTTGTGCGGACACACCTAGCTAGCTAGGGTATTATTCTTTTATGACTTCTCTTGATTCAAACCGGTTTGACGTTACAAGTTTTGAGGACGTAATGCCTCCTGCTCAAAGCTACAAGGACGGCAACCCCACAATCATTAATTTAGTTGCAGAGCCAAAGGACGTTGGTCGAAGAATTGTTGATTTTTTCTCTGGCCTAGCATTCGGCACAGAAGGAACTTTTGAAAAAGTAGCAGAAGGCATCTACTTAATTACACCTTCAGATAGTAACGATTAAATCAGGTTGTCTCAGGGGCTAATCTTAAGCCCAGCTCTTCAAGGTGTGTTGGATCAAGTGGAGTTGGCGCATTAGTTAGTGGATCGCTTCCTGACTGCGTTTTTGGAAATGCGATGACCTCACGGATATTTTCTTCTCCTGCAAGCAGAGCCACAAGACGGTCGATGCCAAATGCAAATCCTGCATGAGGAGGTGCTCCATATTTAAAAGCATCAAGCAAGAATCCAAATTTTTGCTCAGCTTCTTCATCTTGAATTCCTAACATGCTAAAGATCTTTGCCTGAATATCCTTTTTGTGAATCCTCACGCTTCCTGAGCCTAACTCCCATCCATTGAGGACAAGGTCGTAAGCTTGAGACCGGATTGATAGGTATTCTTCACCTGAGGCAGTGTCAAGCATCTCAAGGTCATCAGTATGTGGCATAGTAAAGGGGTGATGTGCGGGTATGGGCTCGCCACTATCTGTTACTGATTCAAACAACGGGAATTCTGTTATCCATAAGAAGTTTAGTCCTCCCTCTCCTACTGGAGGTCGAGCTAATTCCAGCCTTAAGAGACCTAATATATGGTTGACAGTTCTCCTTTGGTCGGCGATTACAAAAATCATATCGCCGGAGTTTGCACCCATTGCGGACGTAAGCTGGGCGATTTCTCTGTCCGACATGAACTTTGTTAGCGCCCCTTCTAGCGATGAATTCTCACCAACCTTAAACCAAGCTAGCCCTTTTGCCCCCCAGCTTTGACACTTTTCAGTTAGCGCGTCAATGGCATTTCTTCCAAGTGTTTCAGCGCCTTTTGGATATAGGATTCCTTTGACACAGTCGACTTTGAAGACGTTGGCTTCCGTTTCTTGAAAGATATCTGACAGTTCTATGAGTTCCATTCCAAATCTGGTGTCGGGTTTATCAGATCCAAACCGCTCCATAGCATCATGCCAAGTCATCGTAGGTATCTCTCCAGGCCTCTCTCCTGTAATATTTTCAACAGAGTCCTTTATTGCTTCAGATACAAACGTCAGGATATTTTCTTGGGTCACGAAACTTGCTTCCATATCAAGTTGCATAAACTCGAATTGTCTATCAGCCCTAAGGTCCTCATCTCTAAGACAACGGGCAATTTGGTAATATCTGTCAATGCCCCCGACCATGCATAGTTGTTTAAAGATTTGCGGGCTTTGCGGCAAGGCATAGAAATTGGATGGATGAAGTCTAGAAGGGACAACAAAGTCTCTAGCCCCTTCCGGTGTTGATGCGATCAGCATAGGAGTTTCTATTTCAACAAATCCTTGCTTTTCCATTGCGTTTCGGATTGCGCTGTTAACTTGAGCTCGTATTCTCAGATTTTTTTGCATCCGTGTTTTCCTCAAATCGAGGTATCGGTGTCTTAACCTGATGTTTTCGTCAACCTCAGAGCGTTCGTGCATAGGAAATGGCGGAGGTTCAGCCGAAGATAATAGCTCTACGGAACAGTCTCCGAGTTCGACCTCACCGGTGGATAGCTTTTCATTACTTTTGCCCTCAAAACGGGATCGGACAGTTCCGGTGATTGAGACAACGAACTCTGACCGAAGGTCTAATTTCTCATCGACCACGCATTGGATAATTCCAGTGTGGTCACGGAGATCAATAAAAGCTAGATGCTCGCTGTGCACCCTGCGAGTATCAACCCAACCGCAAACAGTTACAGTTGAACCGATATCGCTTGATCTGAGCTCGCCGCAGTAGTGAGTTCGCATAGTCATTTTGTCGTCTCCTGTAACATTTCCGTTAAAGTTTTTGATAGTGACTGGCGGTCCAGAGCAATTTGTGTTCCGTCGCCTCTTAAGTCTCGAAGGGTAACCTGATTTTCATCAAGTTCATCAGTTCCTATGATGATTGCTAGCTGAGCTCCTGACCTATCAGCCGCCTTCATTTGAGATTTCATGGACCGCTGGTCAAAACTTCTATCAACACTGAATCCAATTTGCCGCAACTGATCTGACAAGATAAGGGCCTCATCTCCGCCCGTAGTGTCAATAACAAAGATGTCTATATTGTTGGTAGGTTCCGAGATATTTTCTGCTTCACATGCTAGTAACGTTCGATCTATACCGATGGCAAAACCGATGCCTTCTGTAGGCGGACCTCCTAGAGCCTCAACAAGCCCGTCATAGCGACCGCCTCCTCCCACAGCATTCTGAGCAGTATCAAGATCAGGAGCAATGAATTCAAATGTTGTTTTCGTATAGTAATCCAGGCCTCGGACTAGCCTGGGAGTCAGCTCATAGTCTATTCCGAGCTTAGAAAGACCATCTTGAACAATTTGAAAATGCTTATTGGAATCGTCATTTAGGAAATCTGATATAACTGGCGCACCTTTTATTACTCCTTGATCTTGCTCTCGTTTAGAATCAAGGACACGTAAGGGGTTTTTAAGCATTGTGTTTCGTGACTGTTCACTGAGGTCAGCCTGATTCAAATTTAAGTACCCGATCAGCGCATCGTTATAGTTAGCCCTAGTCTCAGCGTCGCCAAGTGAATTTAGAAGTAGCTTAGTATTCGATAATCCCGCTTTTTGGAAGAATCTTGAAGCCAAACTTATGATCTCAACATCAGCATGAGGGTCGGGAGACCCTAGTAGTTCCGCTCCCACTTGAAGAAATTGACGGTAGCGACCTGCCTGTGGTTTTTCATATCTGAATTGGGGTCCTTGGTACCAAACTTTCCATGGTGTAACTGGCCGATGCTGAGCGAAAGCCCTACATATGCTTGCTGTCAGTTCGGGCCGCAAAACGAGATGTTGGGGGTTCTTAGGATCCTTATCGAAAAGATCAAACATTTCTTTGGTGACTATCTGGGAGCTATCACCAAGTCGTTGAAATACTCCAATATCTTCGAATATCGGTGAGATAATCTGACCGTAACCACCAGAGTTTAGAGTTTCTTCAAAGATGCTCAGAAGATTGGTAACTCTATTCGATTCCGGAGCCATTATATCTCGGGTACCTTTGGGGGCTTGGAATTGTGATTTGCTCATGTGGCAAGACTACAGGGTTGATGGTGCTTATGGTGCTATTAAGGAACGTGAATGAAATGTGGTGCTAAACGGATTTCCGCCAGTGGTATTCTAAAGCATCTGATAAGCGGTTCACTGCGGCATCAATAGCTAGGATATCATATCCATGTTCGTCATTGACCGTGAATAAGACCCATCTTATTTGATCTGCGGAAAGCAGCTTAGGTGTTTCGCTGTCAGGGTCGTACTGATCTGCTTTGATCTTTTGTATTTCCTCATGCGTTGATTCCTCAAATAATTGAAGTGTGTCAGCAATCAAATTCAAGAACTTATCAACTTCCGCTTTTTCATATCCAATTTCTTCAACTAATGGAGGTGAGAGTTCTCTTAATCTCTTACTGGTAATAGTTGGAGCTGGAGTGAGTACTTGATCCTTTGCGTAATCCAACTCAATCCCAGCGTTAGAAAGCGTATTTGGGTTTAGCGCCTTTGGATTAAGTAACGAGTCTAAATAGTCGTCGACCTCTTTAGGGTCGTAGCCTTTTTTATTAGTCAGAGAAAACTTTACGCGTTGAAGTTTTGTGGCGATTGTTTTACTTTTGCCGTCTGCTTGCCATTTGTTTAATTTGCGAAGGAAGAGATCTACTTCCTTGATCTTGTATCCATTGATCTTAACAATTTTGAATTTCATCATTATTTGCTAGCTGATTTCTGGGTGAGTTGAGCTTCCGTCGTTTTATTATCCGCTATCACGATTTCGCCTTTTGAAGTGATGACCCTTTATTGTTTCCTGGCAAAATCCGATAGGCATCGTATACTCCATCAACTTGGCGTATGAGGCTTATTAACCAGTCCAGGTGACGACCATCTCCTAATTCGAACTCAAAGTTCATGACGCTGATTCTGTCAGTTCCAGTTCGGGTAGAGCTTGAGATGATGTTTACCCTTGCATCGGAGAGGACTGTTGAAACATCTCCGAGTAGCCTCGTTCGATCAAATGCCTTTACTTCTATTGATGCTGTAAAGGTGCCTCCTCGTTTATCATCCCATTCCACATCTATTAAACGATTCGCATGTCCGGAAGCTAAAGCCACGCCATTGGCACAATCACTTCGGTGGATGGAGACTCCTCTTCCCCGTGTAACGAAACCCATTATTTCGTCTGGCGGAACAGGGGTGCAACATTTAGCTAATCTAATCATCACATCGTCAACACCCTCAACAACGACTCCTACTTCATTATCTCGTTTTCTTTTTGCCTGCCCTACTTTTTTGTCTCGGTGGCTTGGTAATGGAGCTGGAATTCCTTGTGATGACCCTTGTTTTTTGAGGATCTCGAGAAATCGTCCAGCCACGCTTTTCGGATTTACATTTTGTTCACCAATGGCTGCATAGAGAGCTTCCGAATCCGAATAATTTAGTGTTTCGCAGACTTCTTGCAAGGTCTCGCTCTTTAGAAGTTTGAATGTAGGCAAGCCTTCCTTGCGTAGAGATTCGGCAAGAGCTTCTCTTCCAGCGTCGATAGCGTCTTCTCTTCTTTCACGGGTGAACCATTGTCGAATTTTTGAACCCGCCCTGTGCGTTTTTGCGAATCTCAGCCAATCCTGAGATGGCCCTGCATCTTGGGCATTGCTAGTTAGTATTTCTACTGTGTCACCTGATTGGAGAACAGTATCGAGTGGGACAAGCCGTTTATTCACTCGGGCGCCTCTACAGGCATGCCCTACTTCTGTGTGTATTGTATATGCAAAGTCAACAGGAGTTGATTTAGATTCAAGGGTCACGACTTCACCTTTTGGTGTAAAGACGAAAACCTCGTCTTGGTCTAAATCCATCTTTAGATTAGTCATGAATTCAAGTGGATCCTCAGTTTCTTCTTGCCAATCAACAATGCGTGAGAACCACATATATTCATTTTCATCAACTTGTTCTTTATAACTGAAATGCGCAGCTGCACCGTGTTCGGCTCTATGGTGCATATCACGTGTTCTTATTTGGACTTCGAGAGGCTTACCTTGAGGTCCGATTACGGTGGTGTGGAGAGATTGGTACAGATTGAATTTAGGCATCGCTATGTAATCCTTGAACCTTCCTTGAACTGGATGCCACGTAGCATGGATTGAACCAAGAGCGCCATAGCAATCTTTCACCGATTCAACTATCACTCTAATGCCCATCAAATCGTATATTTCATCAAATTCTCTACCCTTTATTACCATCTTCTCGTAAATACTCCAGAAATGCTTGGGTCTGCCATGCACCTCTGCTCCCACCATCAATTCATCAAGTCGGGACTTAACATCGGCTAAAATCTGAGCAAGGTAGAGATCTCTCTCAGGTGCCCGATCAGCTATCATTTGGTCAATTTGCGCGTACCATTTGGGATGCAATGCAGCGAAGGAGAGGTCCTCTAGCTCATTTTTTAAACCCTGCATGCCTAGTCGATGTGCGAGAGGGGCGTAAATATCAAGAGTCTCGCTTGCTATCCGTTGCTGTTTCCATTTCGGCAACGATGCGATGGTACGCATGTTGTGAAGACGGTCAGCGAGTTTAATTAGAAGCACTCTGATATCTTTTGCAACTGCCACCAACATTTTTCTCATTGAGGCAGCTTGTTGAGCTTCTTTTGTTTCAAATTTTATTCGCTCTAGTTTGGTAACACCGTCAACAATAGAAGCGACTTCATCTCCGAATACTTCTTCAATTCGCTCAAAAGCCTCTTCGGTATCCTCAAGAGTATCGTGTAGCAATGCAGCTATTATCGTTGATTCATCAAGCCCAAGGGATGCAACTATCTCTGCCACTGCAACCGGGTGTGTAATATAGGCATCTCCAGATTTACGGATTTGACCGTCATGCGCCTCTTGGGCTTCTTGGTAGGCTCTTTTAATTTGATCTGTCTCTAAGGTGGCATGGTGCCTTGAGAACATTTCCAACACCTGATTAAGTTCAGCCGCAGGGTCCTCTTCAATACGATTCCATAAGCTAACTTTTGTTGTAATCAAGCTCATGTTTATAAGCCTATCCTAGGCAAGCACTAGTCGTAAGTCAGGAGAGTATGTTGATGATAATTTGCTATCTCTTCTCTTCCGTTCAGGAACTCAAGCGATGCTAGAAATACAAATCCAACGACTCTTCCGCCTAAACGCTCGACTAGTTTTGCAGCAGATTTCGCAGTTCCACCGGTTGCAAGAACATCATCAACGATTAGCACATTTGATCCCTTGGGTACCGCATCACGTTGCATCTCAAGAGAGGATTCACCGTATTCTAAATTATAGCTCTGAGCTATAATTTCACCTGGAAGTTTCCCTGCCTTTCGAATGGCAATGAAACCTAAATTTAGCGCATTTGCTAGGGCTGACCCAAAGATGAATCCGCGAGCTTCAATACCAGCAACATAGTCTATTTCTTCGACATCAACTGCTCTTGCCATCAACGACACCGCTGTTGCGAAAGCTGCCGCATCTTTTAATAAAGGCGAGACATCTTTGAAGTTGATTCCTTCACGGGGAAAGTCCGGAACATTTTGAATGAACTGTTTCAAGTCTATTTCGGATAGCGACATCTCAGTTATTTACGTTTTTTCCTTGGCCTTGGTGGAATGGCTGGGTTTGATGGCGCCTTAACAGCAGCCTGAGAACTTTTTGATCTTTTCTTTACTGCCTCGCTTAACCGGTAGGACCTATTGCTATCTGAGTCTGCATCACCAAATTTGTTCCTCAAGATCGTAGCTGTAGGTGCAGCAACGAAAAGAGATGAAAAGGTTCCGATTATTAGGCCGATAAGCAATGCCAAGGCGAACTCTCTTAAAGTAACTGCCCCCATGATTCCAGACCCCACGACCAAAACCGAAACAACTGGAAGAATAGAAGTGATACTGGTATTTACTGACCGCATAAATACCTGATTCAGCGCCTTTTCCACTACTAACGTATAAGTTAGTTTTGAGTTGGAGAGCATGTGCTCGTTGTCTCTGACTTTGTCAAACACTACTAAAGTATCGTAGAGCGAGTAGCCCATGATTGTTAGAAAAGCTATGACGGTCGGTGGGGTTACTTCAAACTGGAAAAGTGCGTACAAGCCAACGGTTATCAAAATATCGTGTGCGACTGCGAGTAAAGCCCCTACTGCCATTTCCCACCTGAGGCGAATCGTTATATAAAGAGCAATAACAATAAAGAAGACAATCAGCGCATTAATAGCTTTATCTGTTATTTCTTCTCCCCATGATGGACCAGCCGTCGAGACGCTGATAGCTGATTCGTCCTGACCGGTTAACTCTGCAAGAGCAGCCGTTACTTGTGCAACTATAGGGTCACCACTTTCGCCCTGCTCAAGCGACGTTTGCGCTACTTTAGAGAGCTCGGTGCGAACACGAAGAACACCTCCGCCTGTTTGGATTCGTGCATCTGCGATGCCTAGTGGGCGCAATGCATCTCGCACCTGTTCCGCTTCAATTCCAGTGGCTGAGACTTCCCATGCTCCGCCGCCTTCAAATTCTAGACCCAGATTTAATCCTCTGAATCCAAGACCGCTTACTGAAATTATCAGCACTAGAAGAGAACAGAAACCTACAGGTTTCCAAAGTTTTGCAAAGGGTACTGAAGTTTCGTTCCTGTACATTCTCCCAAGCAAACTCATGATTCCTCCTCAACAGAACTAGGCAAGCCACTTAACCACGATCGATCTTGTATTGCTTTCTGCATTCCCATTAATTTAACAACTGGTCTGAGAAAGAAATAGGTGGCGACCAGGTCAAGTATTGATGCGAGGCCAAGCATCAAAGCAAATCCTCTTACAGAACCAACTGTGAGGAAGTAAAGAATGGCGGCGCCTATTAGAGAAGCTAGATTGGCCCAAAAGATTGTTTTGAAAGCTATTGGGAATGACTGATCCACTGCTGAACGCAGGGTCCTTCCATTCCTTATATCCTCTTTTAAATGCTCAAAGTAAACTACGTTTGAATCTAAAGACGTACCTATGGAGACGATCAATCCAACCACTCCAGCCAGCGTTAATGCCAAGCTTCGTGTTTCAGATAGCCAGGAGAGGATTACCCATAACATGGTTCCAGACACCGCTAAAGAAAGCATCGCTGCCAAGCCTAATAACTTGTAGTAAGCGATCATGTACAAGGCGACTAGTGCAAGACCGACCAGTCCGGCGGTAATACCCGCATCTAAAGAATCTTGACCGAGTG
>CAJWRY010000060.1 GCA_913046155.1 uncultured Candidatus Nemicrothrix sp.
GCCGTGAGTTAGGAATTCAGTCAGTCGCAGTATATTCAGAGTTAGACCGTAATGCGTTGCATACACGGCTCGCTGACGAAGCTTACGCTCTAGGAGGCGAGACTGCAGCAGATAGTTATCTGAATACAGAAAAAATTCTTGAAATTATTGAAACTGCTGAAATTGATGCGGTCCATCCTGGATATGGTTTTTTCTCTGAAAACGCTGAATTTGCTGAGGCTATCACTGAGAAGGGTGTTACTTTTATTGGTCCGCCTGTTGGTGCTATTGCCGTTATGGGCGACAAGATTAGCGCACGTCAAGCAGCTGAGAAGGTAGGAGTTAGCGGTGTACCAGGTACCACGGATTTCATTACCTCCCCCAGTGAGGTCGAGGATTTTGCTGCTGAACATGGCTATCCGGTTGCTATTAAAGCTGCATACGGAGGTGGAGGTCGCGGCATGAAGGTCGTTCAAAACAAGGACGAGATTCAAGCTGCCATTGATTCCTCACAACGAGAGGCGCTCGCCTACTTTGGGCGAGATGAAATTTACATGGAAAGATACCTCACCAAACCGCGACATGTTGAGGTTCAGGTCCTTTGCGACCAGCACGGTAATGCTATCTATCTCGGAACTAGGGATTGCTCAGCACAGAGACGCCACCAAAAGCTAATAGAGGAAGCGCCAGCTTTTGACATCCCTGAAACAATCCTCAAGGAAATGGGTGAGGCTGCTGTTGCTGTTGCTAAAGGTTGCGACTACGTCAATGCCGGGACGGTGGAATTTCTATATGAAAATGAAGAATTTTACTATTTGGAGATGAATACTCGTCTTCAGGTGGAACACCCAGTTACGGAAATGGTAACGGGAATTGATTTAGTTGAACAACAACTTAGGGTTGCATCCGGGGAAGAACTAAGGATCAAGCAGGAAGATGTTGAAATAACAGGTCACGCTATTGAAGTTAGAATTAATGCTGAAGATCCAGCCGAAGGAAAGTTTCTGCCAAGTCCAGGCAGACTCACCACTTTCAAAGCATCGGCTGGGTTTGGAACAAGGTGGGACGGAGGCTACGAGGAAGGCGATGAGATCAGTCAATTCTACGACAACCTTGTTGGTAAATTAATCTGTTGGGGCAAAGATAGACAAACTGCTATTGCAAGAACGATAAGAGCTCTTGAGGAATTTGAAGTGTCCGGACTAAGCACCACTATCCCAGCTGATTTGGCTATTCTGAGGCACTCTGATTTTCAAGCCAACAAACATTCTACGAAGTGGGTTGAGGAGGGTCTTGATTTAACTGGTGTTAAAGGTTCTGCTGCAACAGCTACCGAAGACGGAAGCACTTCTGTTATTCGAACCACAGATGTGGAGGTTGACGGCAAGCGCTTTAGCGTATCTATGTCTGTTCCGAGCGGCAAGAGTCAAATCCGGCGTAGCGCTTCTTCAACTGGCGCTAGCGCTTCTGGGGGAGATGGGAAAATTTCTGTGCCTATGCAGGGAACGATAGTCAAGATTCAGGTAGCTGTCGGAGATACGGTCCAACCTGGAGATATTCTTCTGGTACTAGAAGCTATGAAGATGGAAAATAATATATCTTCAGATGTAGATGGAACGATATCTGAAATTGGGGTCTCTGAAGGTGATTCTGTTGGCGCAGGAGATATCGTCATAGTGATTGATCCTGACAGCTAGAATTCGTGCAATCATCATCGGATAAGGCGAAAGGTCCCAGTGAAAAGGAAATTGCTGCTGCAAGGAACTAGATTTCGAGCTCTCTATATTGCAGATTTTTTTGTTCTATTTGCTATCTTATTTGCTTCATTGCTTGTAAGGTTTGGCACCTCATGGCCTAAATCATTCAGCACATATTGTGCCGGATTCTTAATTGCGGTTCTGGTTCATTTGATTGTCTACTACTTCGGTGAACTATATGAGCCCTCCCCTAGGATTGGCGCTAGGTCATTTCTCCCACGCGTTACAGCATTAACCGCATTCGCTATTCTTATCGACGCTACGATTGCCTTGATAACCGGTTATTTCTTGATGCCGCGAGGTAATTTAATCGCTTTTGGTATTTTCGGTTCACTTGGCATCGCTTTTAATCGATGGTTATCCCATAAAGTACGCAACAAGCGCTTTGGCAGACCGCGAGTACTTCTAGTGGGGAGCGATGCCGATATCTCTTTAGGAAGTGACCATATTCTGCTATCAGAAACTGAGATTGTAGTTGTTGGCTCAACGAATCACCCAATGGATTTAGAGGATCTGGTTAAAGAGCTCTCTGCAACCGACATTCTATTGATGAGCACGGGAGGGCTTGCAAGCGTTTACCCTACGCCATTGGCTGAAATCGAAAAGCAAAGAATAGGCGTTTTCCAGAGAGTGATACCCTCCGATACTCTTCTGGGTCTTAAACGAAGCTTACAAATAGGTGGAATGCCTTTTATAGCTTTACGCGCTCATTCTCTCTCAAAACCTCGATTAGCGCTTAAACGCACAATAGAACTTCTGTACCTCACGGTTGGCTTGATCCCTTTAACCCTGGTCGCAACTTTCGTAGCAGGCTATGTCAGGCTACTAGCGGGCAGGAACATAATCTACCGACAGGAGAGAACGGGAAAGTTTGGGCAGCCATTTTTGATGCTAAAGTTTCGAACAATGACCGAGAATGCAGAGGTCAACACTGGTGTAGTAAAAGCACAATACAAAGACACACGTGTAGTTAAAGGTCTTGATTGGATAAGGAAAACCCGTCTGGACGAAATTCCTCAATTTGTAAATGTCCTAAAGGGAGAGATGTCTATTATCGGACCGCGACCGGAACGACCTGATTTCACGAATCAATACCAGATAGAAATTCCAGGCTACGAGCGTAGGCACGATATAGCACCGGGCATAACGGGGTTAGCTCAGGTCAAAGGCAGGTACCACACAGACCCTGCTTACAAATTAGGACATGACCTTCAGTACCTAGTTAATTGGTCCCCGATACTTGATATTCAGATTCTTTTTCAAACCATTTGGACAATTCTCGTGCGAAAACTTTAGTTATGGACCATTCTCTGCCTCCAGTATCCGTAATAATGCCAGTTAGAAATGCAGAGAAGACGCTTGATAGAACCTTAGAAACTGTACTTAACCAGAGCTATACGAACATTGTTGAGATCATCCTCGCAATCGGCCCTTCTGATGATGAAACTAGCGTGCTTGCCAAGGAACTGAACAAAATAGATCCGAGGATTGAAATCGTGGAAAACAAAACTGGGGGAACAGCCCGCGGGTTAAATTTAGCCTCGGAATTGGCAACGGGTGAATATCTTGTCCGTGTTGATTCGCATTGCCTGCTCCCTAATAACTACGTCGATATTGCTGTGAAAAAAATTAAGGAAACTGGTGCTGGCAACGTCGGCGGTGTCCAAATGGCTACCGGAGAGAGTGGATTCCAAAGTGCTGTTGCTACTGCTATGACATCAAAGTTTGGTGTTGGTAATTCGAAATTTCATTATGGAGGATCAGAAGGTCCAGCCGACACCGTATACCTTGGGGTCTTCGACGCTGCCCTCTTTAAAGAATTGGGTGGTTTCGATGAGCAGCTTGTTCGTAATCAAGATTATGAGCTTAATATCAGAATTCGTGAAGCGGGAAGGTTGGTCTGGTTTACTCCGGAGATGGTCGTCAAGTATTTCCCTAGATCGAATATTTCTCAGTTATTTTGGCAATTCTTTCAGTATGGGAGTTGGAAGAGAAAAGTAATATTCAAACACCCTAAGTCAATGAAGATAAGGCAACTCGCTCCCCCAAGTCTAGTTGCCCTGATCGTTGCGTCAGTAATTCTATTCGTGATGTTTAGCGCTTGGTATCTAATTCCTTTGACGACATATTTATTAGTTTCCATTGCTGTAGCAATCCTCCAAAGGAAGCTTCCATTACAACTGAGAGTCACTTTAAGCCTAATTTTCATTACCATGCATGTTGCTTGGGGCCTTGGTTTCTTGGTCGGAAGAGCGACAACTCTTAGAATCCCCGACAAATGACTTGAACTAAGTATCTCTTTACAGCTATCCCTAACTAGTTATGTAGAATTGCCAAGATCAAGACATCATCAAAACACCCGAACAAAAATTGAGCAATAGATAGCCCCAGACCCACCTACTACTATTGGATCGTCAAGCTTTGGTTAGCGGTGCTGGTCGACAAGAGTCGCTAAGTTCCACGATCTGGACGCGATCCCGATTCTCCCACGTAATTTCAAGATTAGGATCTTTCCTTAATTTAAATTCTCTGAAGCTCATTTCTGTTGCATCAAAGGTAAGTAGCCGGCCGGTGAGAGTATCCCCCAAGTCAAGAATCATTTTTACTGCTTCTAATGCTTGAAGACAGCCTATGATGCCAGGAAGAACACCCAACACTCCAGCTTCGGCGCAGCTCGGAGCCAGTTCAGGCGGTGGGGGCTCAGGCACCATATCGCGATATGTTGGCCCATTCTGAGGATCGAAAACGGTTACTTGCCCCTCGAATCGAAAGATTGAGCCGTGTACGACAGGAATGCCGAGCTTGACTGAGGCATCGTTAAGCATATAGCGAACTGGGAAATTATCGGTTCCGTCAATTACGAGATCGTACTTCGAAATAACTTCCTCTATATTTGATGCGTCGAGCCTAACGGGATGTGTCTCCACATTTACATCTGGGTTGAGCTCATTGATAGTTTCTTTGGCAGAGTCGACTTTGTGCTGACCTATCCTTGAATAATTATGGAGTATTTGTCGTTGCAGATTAGATTCGTCAACGACATCCATATCGACGATACCCAGAGTTCCTACGCCGGCGGCAGCAAGATATAGCGCTGCAGGAGAGCCAAGACCCCCTGCGCCTAAACAAAGGACTTTTGCGGTTAAAAGTTTCAGTTGCCCTGCTTCTCCGACTTCAGGAAGCAGTAAGTGCCTTTGGTACCTGTTTCGCTTACTTTGATCTAAGACAGCTGGAATTTCCCATCTTCGACTCTCATCCTTCCATTGATTAAAGCCACCATCCATCGAAACTACATTTTTGTATTCCATTTCTTGGAGCGTCTTTGCGGCAAACGCAGAACGCGCGCCTCCTGCACACATCGCCACAATTTTTGTTTCTTTATTGGGCACTCGAGCTTCTATTGAACTCTCAAGGTTTCCACGAGGTATGTGAACTGAACCTTGTATGGCACCTTGTTCATATTCATCCGGTTCTCGAACGTCGAGGAGCGTCCAATCACCTTCAAGCAGAGTTTCTGCTTCTTCTGTTGAAACTTCAGTGATTTCAGATTTAGTGCTTTTTAATAGCTCTCGGAAACTAGGCATAAACCTATTTTAAATTTATATTTCCAAATTCACACTATTGGGCTGATTCAACAAATTTCTTGAAGAGTTGAACTGATATCTGCTCTTATCAAGCATTCGGCTAATGCGTCATATTCTGTGGGTTCCCCGTTAACAATTATTATCAATTTGCCGAGACTGTGAGCCAAGGGCACAACTCGGTTAATTGGGCCCACTGTTAACGTTGTCCCAATCGCCATCAGCAAGTCGCATTCGTGAATTGATTGTTCAGATCGAAGTAGATCTTCAGCTATCAATGATTGACCAAATGAGATTGTAGCTGATTTCAATAACCCACCACATATCTCACAGTGAGGGTCTTCTTCACCGTTTCGAACTCTTTCTAAAGCCTCCTCCATTGGGGCTAGATAGTCGCAATCAAGGCATTGTACATTTCTCGTATTTCCATGGATTTCAACTATTCGGTCAGCCGGAGATCCGGCTAATTGATGAAGCCCATCTACGTTCTGCGTTATTAACAGGAGAAGTTTTTCTTCAAGCTTAGCTAAAGCTTTGTGTCCATCATTTGGAGCAACAGTCGGCCAAAGGTCCCCAGAAGCTCTAAGCGCCCAGTTTCTCTTTCTGATTTCAGCTGAAGTCGTGTAATACCTAATATTTGAGGCCTTCTCTGCTTCTGGATTTTTTGTCCAAACTCCATTGGGCCCGCGAAAGTCTGGAATACCAGAGTCAGTGCTTATCCCTGCTCCAGTAAGTACGACGACTTTTGAGGAGTCATTTACGACTTCTCTAGCATTTTCAAGTTCTCGTTCTATGGGTTTATTTTGTTCCACTATGAGAATGCTAGCGTGACAAACTAGTTCTAGAGTTGGTGGGGACGAGTTAAAGGAATTCTTCTATGGTTTCAATTGCTTACTTTATAGCCTGTCAATTATTAGCAATTGGTGGGTGTTTAAAGCTCCTCAACCCTCAGCTAAGTCATGATGCTTGGGAGAAACTAAATCTTCCCTCATCTTTGATATTCGTTAGGTCTGTCGGCTTTCTTGAATTTTCAACAGCTATTTGTGGCATTATTATCGCTGGTAAATTTCTTCCATTCGTGGTTGCTGTCTGGTTTGCTATCTTTTCTATTTTGACGTGGCATATTTTACGTTTACCTGTTCCTTTACCTTGTGGTTGTTTCGGAAAATCCGAAGTCCCTACATCACGCAGTCATCTCCTCATGAATTTTGCTCTGATGATTGCCTCTTTGGGGTCTGTAGGGGTAGACGGTCTAAGAGAACAAGTTAGTTCTCGCAGTTGGTGGGGTTTAGGCTATTTGGCGATTCTTATAATGGGGTCAATACTTATCTATGCAGTATTAACGTATGACTTTGCCTTCCGAATAAGATCTAGAAATTCTCAACAAGGTCGATAAGCAAGCGAACCCCGAAACCTGTTCCACCTTTAGGATGCTCACCCCATGCAGTGTCTGCAAACGCAGGTCCTGCAATGTCGAGATGCGCCCATGGAATCTCTTCAGATACGAATTCTTTTAGGAATAGGCCGGCCGTTAAGGCCCCTCCCCAATTGCTTCCGATATTTTTAACATCTGCGACATTTGAATCAAGTTGACTTCTGTATTCGTCTGGCAATGGAAGGTGCCAAACTCTCTCTCCAGTCTGCAGAGCTGCATTTTCAATAGCACTTATCAAAGAATCGTCTGTTCCCATTAAACCGGCATATTGACTTCCCAGCGCTACCATGCAAGCGCCAGTTAGTGTCGCCAAGTCGACTATTGCATCGGCTTTCATTTTGGAAGCCACAGAGAGAGCGTCAGCCAAAATAAGTCTTCCCTCTGCATCGGTGTTGAGAACTTCAACTGTTTTGCCATTCTTTATGTGGAGAACATCCCCTGGCCTTGTTGCATCTCCCCCGAGCATGTTGTCTGTGAGAGGCATAAGACCGGTTACTTTAGCATTCGGAGCTATCTGCCCTATTGCTATCATGGCGCCAAGTACTGCAGCTGCACCGCCCATATCGCACTTCATTGTTGACATCCCTTGTGCAGTTTTGATGGAGAGCCCTCCAGCATCGAAGGTTATTCCCTTACCCACGAGAATGATGTGCTTTCCGTTACTCTTATTTGGTTTATAGGTGAGTTGCACAAATCTGGGCTGCTGCGTGGAGCCTCTATTAA
Source organism: uncultured Candidatus Nemicrothrix sp. (assembly GCA_913046155.1). Lineage (GTDB taxonomy): Bacteria > Actinomycetota > Acidimicrobiia > Acidimicrobiales > UBA8592 > UBA8592. The sequence goes on from CAJWRY010000060.1 coordinate 7,476, forward strand.
CGCCAAGTATGCCGCCCATCTTTGCTTTCTTTATTGCGGGCCCATCTAGAACTTTCACACTCAAGCCATTTTCTTTTGCGAGTGCGGTAGCTTTTCTTGCAAAAACTACGGGCGTTAAATCCCCGCCTGGAAGATTTACGAAATCACGAGCTGTATTTACACCGCTGCAAATAGATTCTGCTCGAGCTATCGCAGATTTAATTCCACTACCCGACCCGAGAATAGTGATTGTGCGCTTTACTGGTTTCGGTGGTTTAGATTTTAGGGCAGTGAATTCATAGTCTCCCAATAATGCTCCCTCAAGAAATGCTTGAATTGCTGCTGCTTTGCTCTCCTTTGCGATGCTACTTTCGCCTACGTCAAACGTTATAGATTTAAAGTTCTTGATTCCTCGTAGAAGGGAAGCTCCAGCTTGTCGAAATTTTTCTGTACTTACATTAGCGTCTTCGCCTAGCCCTATTAAGGCTGTGGAGTAGTCGCTTCCATTCGTGAAGATTACTTGACCCTCCTTCGCCTCAAATGCTTGTGAGGAAAGATAATCGGTATCTAAATCAGATGGGTGATTAGCGATTTCTTCTGTGGTTACGACTCGTGCAAGTAGATCTGACCTCGCTGGTATTGAGCTTGAGTTCTTAATTTCAATAGACATTTATTCCTTCTTTTCTTTCGCTGTTAGGGATTTCTTTTCTTGGGTACGTGCAATGATCCACATAAGGTCTGATAACCGATTGAGATATGGCATTACATTTGAATCTTCAACCTCAATTACCAGTACGGCTCGTTCTGCTCTTCGAACCACAGTGCGCGCAAAGTCAAAGTGAGCTGCTACAGGGTTTTGTCCTGGCACGATGAATTCATTTGGCATTTCAAACTTTTCAGAAAATTCGTCTATAGCTTCCTCCAATCTATGCACCATATGTGAAGTTGTCAGACTGGTTTCAGGTTCAAGCTTGTCTCGGTTCTCTGGAAGCGTG
>CAJWRY010000061.1 GCA_913046155.1 uncultured Candidatus Nemicrothrix sp.
GAAAGCGTGTGTGGGGAAACCCACCGTGGGTTCGAATCCCACCTCCTCCGCGCAAAAATTTTATTTTATGGAATCATAAGCAGCTTCGAGAATACTCAGACCGCGTGTATCTCCAACAACTGTTTGCATCATTTTATTCATCATGTAGCTAACGGTTAATCCGTTATCAACATCATTGACGATCAACGATCCTCCCCAACCCCCCCAAAAGCACACTTTTCCATCTTGAGGTAAGAACGGAAATTCTTCATTGGGTAAACCATAACCTATTCCAAACCGAAGAGGCATCAGTAAGACAAGATCAGGTCCATGTGATTGTTCATCAAAGATAAGATCTATCGTTTCTTGTTTTAATAACTTCACACCGTTCATCTCTCCACCATTGCTTATAAGGCCTTGAATCATGGCAACAGATCTTGCATTTCCATGCCCGTTTGCTGCCGGAACTTCAGCAGATCTCCACCAATTTTCCCAAGCGGATTCATCGTCTGGAATTGGATTCATGAAGGTTTTCATCGCAACTTTCCCACTGATTCGATATTTCCCAAGTGACTTTGTAAATTCCTTGATTTGATCACTGAACTCCTCTTTTGGGTAAATAACGTTAGATACACGATGAAATTCACTTTCATCTAAACCAATATGAAAGTCCGCTCCTAGAGGATCCGCTATTTCTTCTTTGAAGAATCTACCGATTGACATTCCTGTAATTCTTCTGATCACTTCACCGACAAGGTGACCCTGATTAAGCATGTGGTACCCGGAGGAGGTTCCAGGCTTCCACCATGGCTTTTGCCCTGCAAGAATCGCAGTTGACTTTTCCCAATCACATACCTCCCTCATTGAAATTTTCTTACCCCAACCGGAAAGTCCTGAAGTGTGCGACATAATGTGACGGACTTCAATATCTCCTTTTCCTTTTGCCTTAAATTCTGGCCAATAGTCTGCAACAGGTTTGTAGAAGTCCAATTCTCCTCGATCAGCAAGAACAAGCGCTGATATGGCCATCATTGTTTTCGTTGTTGACCAGACATTTGTTATTGTGTTCCTTCCCCATTCCTGAGTTCTCTCTTCGTCTTTGTGTCCAGCCCAAATATCTACTACTAATTCCCCATTGTGAACAACGGCTGCAGAGGCACCTATTTCACCTGGGTCAGCAAAATTACGTTGTAGAGCCTCGGCAACTGCCCCAAATCTTTCATTAACAACTCCATTAATTTGTGTCATCTTATTCCCTTTATAAACGAAGAATAGCCGTGCTATTTGAGAAGTTTAAATCTCTGCTTAAGATTGCGGTATGAGATTTAGACCGACATTTTTAAATTCTCGAATTAATCTTGAAAAGAAACTACGTAGACAAGAATTGAAAGCAGCTCGCACTGCCAGCCTAATCAATGAGGATTTACGATCAGAGATAGAGAAAATTAAAGATCTAGAAGCTATCCGAAGATTAAAGGCTGCATATTGCGATGCGTGCGATGATGATCATAATGGGGACTCAGTTTCAGCCTTGTTTATCAAAGGAGGCACTTGGCAGCAATTAGGTCAAACGGAACAGGCTGATTCAAGGGTCCATGTTGGGCGGAAAGAAATTGCGGACTTTATGTATGGTTTGCGTAACGCTGGCTTTATTGTTCGGTCAAGTCATATCGTAACGAATCCGGTTATTGAGATTTCGGGTACTTCAGCTTCGGGGAAGTGGAAGTTCTTGATGCTTTATACTCATGCAGATGGGACTTTTCATAGAATCATTGGTCGGTATGAAGATACTTATATAAAAGTCAAAGGCGATTGGTACTTCGAGTCTCTGGTAGCCATAGTAGAAGAAAACGGTATTTACCTGACTGAGAGCGCTAATGACCGATGAACAATTGATGTTGATAGCTATTGAGGAAGCAAAGATAGCAGAGAGTCATGGTGATATACCTATCGGGGCGCTTGTGGTTCTAGAGGGAGATATCATATCCAGCCGTCACAATGAACGAGAATTACAAAATGATCCCACTGCCCACGCAGAAGTGCTTGCTATTCAAGACGCAGCTAAAAAATTAGGGACTTCCCGCCTTGATGGTGCGACTTTGATCTCAACGCTTGAACCCTGCCCAATGTGTGCTGGAGCAGCTCTAAGTGCAAGAATTAGCCGAGTTATTTTTGGTGCTGAGGACCCCAAAGCTGGCGCATTGGGAAGTTTGTATCAATTAGGCAGCGACCCTCGTTTAAATCATGAATTCTCTGTTACGCCTAGGGTGTTACAAGAAGAATGCGGTGCCCTAATATCAAGGTTCTTCAGTACTAAACGTGACTAATGACCACGAGAAATTTCTATTAAAATGCGGTTTATTCTGAACTGTCAGGCACCATATTCTTGTGACTGATTTTGACATTATCGTAATTGGAGGTGGTCCTGCAGGAGCCGCTACCGCCATCCAAGCAGCACGGGGTGGTGCAAGAGTAGCGATCTTTGAGAAAGCTTCTGAGGGTCGCGACAAAGTATGCGGCGATGGATTGACCCCCAGAGCTATAGCAGCTTTACAAGATTTAGAAATAAACCTAGATGGAGTTCACAAGATCACAGGACTACGGATGATCGCAGGAAAAACGCGTAGAGAGCTTAAGTGGCCTAGCGGAGGAAGTTTTCCGCCATATGGAGCAGTCTGGACACGCAAAGAACTAGATTCGCACCTTCTTGAAAGCGCAACACAAGCAGGAGCAAAAATCTTCTACGAAACAGAGGCTCTACCAGATTTAGATGGAGATACGGTAACCGGGGTCATCTCCGGATCAGATAAGTGGTCTGCTGAATTAGTCGTGGCAGCATCCGGCGCTCCAGGGAAAGTTGCGAGAATGCTTGGAACTGAAAGGAAAACAGATGAGCCTTATGGAATAGCCATTCGTACTTATGTTGAGAGCCCAAGGCATGCTGATGAGTACCTCGAAGCTTCTCTTGCGATGAGAGATTCTAATGGGACCCCGATACCGGGCTATGGATGGATGTTCCCAACAGGAAATGGAACAGTCAATCTCGGCGTCGGTGCTCTCTCAACGATGAAAGGTTTCCGGAAGCTTAATCTAAACACGTTGTGCGATATCTACAGAGACCTAATCGCTGATGAGTGGGAAGTTGGACCATACCTGGAAAAACCTAGGGCTTGGCGTTTACCAATGACTGCGCAAAAACGTCATGGGTTAGGTTGGGTTGCGGTTGGAGACGCAGCCGGACTCATCAATCCGATGAATGGAGAAGGAATTGATTACAGTCTCGAATCAGGCATGCTTATATCTGACTTATTTCTTCAAAATCCGTCAACTGCTCCAACAGAATACGACAGGATAATAGGAGAAAGGTTTGATGGATTCCTAAGAACTGGTCGGCGCTTTTCCTATTTGATAGGTCACCCTCTTATCCTTCGATCCGGTTTACGCGTCGCAGTAGCAAACCAGTTCATGGCAAACATGACACTTCAAGTCATGGGGAACCTTGTTGATAATTCAACTCCCGGGGCTGCCGGAAGAGTACTGCGAATCGCAGATAAGGCTCTAGCTACAGCGGACCCGATCCTAAGAAAAACGCGGGCGAAACAGAATTAACTTTGGCGGAAGGTGTGGGATTCGAACCCACGGTGACGCAAAGCGCCACAACGGCTTTCGAGGCCGCCCCATTCGTCCGCTCTGGCAACCTTCCGAAGCTGAGCGTAGCTAGACTATCTGAAAAAATCACGTTTTGTTAATTAAGTAGCTACAGACTTGAAAAGAGCAACTACTCTATATCGCTCGTTCCCCTGTCACTTCATATAGTTCAATAATGTTGCCAAAAGGATCTCTTCCATAAATAGCAAAGGAATTCCCTAGATCAACGGGCTCTTGGTGAAAAGTCATACCTGATTTACTCAAACGTGCGAATTCATCATGAATGTTAGTTACTTGCAAAGCTATATGAGCAATTCCATGATTAGCTGGCGAGTAATCAAATCTCTGCGCCTCGGGCTTGGGTTTTATATATTCCCATAGCTCTAAATATGCGTTGCCAGCCTTGAGCATTTGAACCTTTGCATGTGTTCTTTCTAGACCAATAACCTGATCCGCCTGCTCTCTATCCCCAAACCAACTATTAGAAAATACCTTTTCAAATCCGAGAATCTCATGGTAGAAACCAACTGCTGTATCTAAGTCAGGTACCGATATGGCAACATGATGAATTCCTGTGATCACCTAACCAACCTAGCTTGATTGTTTCTGTAATTGAAATTTCATGCACAAACCATATCAGGTACATACACTTGTTTATTAGGAGATTGATTGTGGTAAGGAATATCGTTTTAACTGGATTTATGGGGACCGGCAAGAGTTCTGTGGGTAAGGAATTATCAACGATACGCAACATCGGTTTTATAGACACCGACGAAGAAATAACAAAGCAATTTGGATCAATCAACGAATTATTTGAAAATCATGGAGAAGAATATTTCCGACAATGTGAACGGGAAATCATCATACAGGTAGCCAAGAGTGCAGAAGTAGTTATTGCCACTGGTGGAGGTGCCGTCATGGATCCTGATAATATTAAAGTTCTAGAAGGCTCAGGAGAGATCTTTTGCTTGACAGCTAATCCAGAAGAAGTCGTGCATCGCTTAACTAGCTCTGGAGAAGTTGGAGTTCGGCCACTCCTTGATGTTGAAGACCCTTATGATGCAATTTCTAAATTATTGGCTACCCGTGAAGACATCTATAAACAGTTTGTGGAGTTTGACACCGTTGGGAAATCTCCTTCTGAGATTGCTCATGAGATAAATGATTTTCTTAATGCCAGAAATTAAATATCGTTATTCTGCGATATAAACCGTAAGTCATTAGTAAGCGATAGCTTTAATCCAAACCACACAATCATAGAAACTGTTATGGTTGCCGATCCAAGAATCATATACATGACTATTAGCTGTAGGAGCACAGCATCCATTGGTTCAACACCAGCCAATAGCAAACCAGTCATTGCTCCAGGTAAAGCAATTAATCCAACAACCTTTGTTCTTTCTATTTGTGTGGTTATGGCAGTTTTTATGATTTGAGGTGCGAAGAATTTAGTCAGAATCGATTTATCAGCCCCTAATGCAAGCAAAGATTCAGCCTCCAATCGACGAGATGTTAATTGCATATTCAGTTGCTGAACCGCAAGAACTGCCGAAGGAACAATATTGCCAATCGTAATACCCGAAACCACCACAATATTAATTGGTGTGTAATCGATGACTGCAAAGAGGAAGACAACACTAACAACGATTGCAACCGAGGTAATTATCGCAATCAGAGCAACTGGTGAAAGTCTTTTGACAGTTGGTACACGCCTACGAATAATTTCAGTGGCCAATAAAACCATAAGAATCACCCAGAGCCATGACCAGAGTTCAGCAAACTTATGATCAAAAATAGCTGTAAAGAAGAGACCTACAGCAAGTAGTTGTAAAGCAGCTCTTACAGATGCGACAAATAGCGAATTTTCAATATGTAACCTAAGTAAAAGAGATAGTAAGAGCGTTACGACTACAAGTGATAATGACAGAGTGAACTCTAACCAACTGATATCAACAATTTGTTGGTCATATAATGAGCCTGTTTTTCTTGCGATACTCAAAAATGTCACCTGTAACTCTGTCCTCCATCAACGAAGTAGGTGTGGCCAGTCATGAAGCTTCCTCCATCTGATGCTAACAGAAGTGCCATTAAGGTCATTTCTTCTGGGTCAGCCGCCCTTCCGAGTAATGAAGCTTTTGCTGATGCTTTCTGAAAGGTTTCAGGCATAGCTCTAACCATGTCAGTATCTACTGTTCCAGGAACAAGCGCATTTACGCGTATACCGCTAGGTGCTAGCTGAGCGGCCATTGAACGCGTCGCTGCTTCTAACCCTGACTTAGCTACGGGGTACAGTAAGTGATGCGCTGCGTACATATAAGCCGCGTTACTGAGAATGTTAATAATGGATGCTCCGGTGCTTTTTTCGAGATAAGGAAGAGCATGCTGAACGAGAAAAATAGGGCCACGGAGATTTGTGTTCATAGCTTTTTCCCAAGCTTCAGGTGTTATTTCACCAACACCTTTCATCAAGGGGTTTGCCGCATTATTCACTATGATGTCAATCCCACCGAACACCTTGTAGGTTGCGAGAACAAGTTCCTCAATATCATTTAAGTTTCCCATGTGAGCTGCTATTGGGTGCGCCGTTCCTCCAGCTTCAATTATTTCTTCAGAAGTGTTTCGGCAGCTATCAATTTTTCTACTGGTGATGACAACTTTGGCACCGTGATCGGCGAATGTTTTTGCGATAGATCTTCCTATCCCGCGGCTACCTCCAGTTACTATTGCTACTTTGCCTGTTAAATCTAATAATTCTGTAGATGAAGTAGTCATGTTGAAGCTACTTCTACAACTGTTCGTATTCCTCTTGTTTCTCGCACATTTTCAAACCCTGAATTAATTTCATCTAATGTAATTCGGTGGCTGATCATTCCATCAAGATCTAGTTTTCCTGATTTCCATAGGTTCACGAAGCGAGGGATATCTCTTTGAGGATGGCAATCCCCTAGAAGAGAGCCGATGATCTTTTTTCCCATTGTTGCTAACATAACGGGAAGAATAGGGACGGTTGCTAGTGTTGCGTCAACACCCACAATAATCGTGCTTCCTCCTATTCTTGAGGCATTAATACATTCATCTACTAGAGCTGCTACCCCAGCTGCTTCAAATGCATAGTCAACTCCTATATTTGCTGTTTTCTCCATAACTTTAGGAAGTAGTTCGTCATTTAAAGGATCTATTGTATGGGTGGCGCCAAAATGTAAAGCAGCTTCCCTTCTCTCTGCTACTGGGTCAGAAACTATTATCTTTTCTGCACCTGCTATTCGGGCACCTTGCACTATTGATATTCCTATACCCCCAAGACCTGTAACAAGTACAGTCGAACCGACCTCAACCTTTGCACTATTGAATACGGAACCAACGCCTGTTTGGACTGCACATCCAATGACACAAGCAATGTCAAGAGGCGTATCTGGGTCAAGTTTCACTACTGCGGATTCCGGAACAATTGTCTTTTCAGAAAAACCTGCAACTCCTAAACCGCGATGAACACATTGCCCTTGATTAGAAAATGGTGACGTTCCATCCGGACGCAAACCGCTGGTAAAGCTTTGTGCTTCTACACATGCAGTGGGTTCGGCGCGAGAACACCAATAACACTGACCACAGAATGCGAGAGGGGTCAGCATGACTTTATCTCCACGAGACACTGAAGTAACGTCTCGACCTACTTCTTCAATAGTTCCAGCTGCTTCATGTCCTAGAATTACGGGAAGTTGTCCTGCACCACCAAGATCAAGCATGGATAGATCACTATGACAAATTCCGCAATGAGATACTTTAACCATGACTTCTCTTGATCGCGGTTCTTCAATCTCAATTTCTTGAATATTGATTGGCTGGTTTGGTTGGGTGAAAACAGCTGCTTTCATTAAATTCTGTTCCTTTAGTCTTGCTCTACGTTATGCGAATTATTACTTATTGGAAAGACTGGGATATGCAGTTATCTCGCCAACCACCCACCATCAATTGCGATAGTTTCTCCTGTGATATAGCTTCCTGCATCAGATGCGAGTAGAAGCAATGCTCCATCTAATTCAGTAACTTCTCCGGGGCGACGCATAGGCGTGTTCCGTTCTATCCATTTCCTACCGCTTTCCCCAGCAATCATTTCATCAGTCAATTCAGTACTTATATATCCGGGCGCTATTGCGTTTACCCTAATACCGTGTCGAGCCCACTCTAAAGCAAGTTCTCTTGTTAGGTTGATGAGTCCACCCTTGGCAGCTGTGTACCCTGGCTGATTATTGGGTGATGATCCAACAAATCCATGGATTGAGGCAACATTCACAATTGCTCCACCAGATTCTTGAGTTTCCATATGTTGAGCGCATAACTGTGCAAGGTGGAAACAAGAAATGAGGTCTATTTGAATAACTCTTTTAAACTGATCGAGATCTTCCTCTAACGCTGGAATGGGGTCACTGATACCTGCATTGTTGATAAGGATGTCAATCTTTTCGTATTCTTTAATTACAATTTCAACCAAGTTTTTGCAATCTGCTTCATCCCCAACATCACACTTCACTGCCATCACGTT
>CAJWRY010000062.1 GCA_913046155.1 uncultured Candidatus Nemicrothrix sp.
ATAAGGGCTGTGTCATTTGCTTCACTACCTGATGTCGTGAAGAAGACGCGTGCATCGGGGATTCCCGATGCTGCTCCTATTTCTTCTGCCAATTCAATCATGGGTTCACTTAAATACAGCGTGCTTGTGTGGAGCACTTTTGAAGCCTGCGATTGAATTGCTTCCGTTACGGCTGGATTGTTATGACCAATCATTGTTGTGAGAACACCACCAAAGAAGTCAAGGTACTGATTCCCTTCTACATCCCAGACATAGCTGCCTTCTCCCCTGTCGATTGATATGGGTGACGTATATAGGGGATTAAGGTATGGGGCCATAATGGCCTTGTATCTGAGATGGAGTGAATCGTTTGTTGTCATTGTTAATCCTGGATTCCTATATAAGAGGATATTGACGGCATAAGAGGTTTACGTAGATTTTGTCGTAAGTTTTAGACTAGTTTCCAAGTTTAGCTTCGATCCATTCTGCTATTCCTTCTTGGTCAACTGGGCCTATGACATGATCCGCAACGGTTTTCACTTTCTGAGATGATTGACCCATAGCCAAACCTGTTCCCGCCCATCTCAGCATTTGGAGGTCATTCATTCCATCACCGAAAGCAATGACAGCTTCTTTCTTTATTTGTAGATGCTCCGACAACCAAGCAAGACATGTGCCTTTCCCGCTACCCGAAGGAACAATCTCAATCATCGGTAGGCCGGAGTAGACAACGTCTACACGTCGGTCATTGATGATGCTACTTATAGTGGTGAACAACTCATCTAATTTTTCAACGTAATTAGGATGGTAGATCAGGAGATCGCGAACATTGACAGTCAGTGCATCCATGATGTCATTGACAACTCGATCAGGCGCTATTTCAATTCCAGGCACCAAGCCATCGATAACTTTTGGCTCTGCATATAATTCACTTCCTATCCCTGCCCCGATTGAAACTCCAGACACTGAGGTACGAATGGTTTTGACTAAATTCCCTACGAGATCGTCAGGAATTTCCTCGGTGTATAAGCATCGGCCGGCTCTGTCATAGGCTTCCAATCCATTTGTGCAAATTGCGTACTCTATTTCAGGAATAGCTTCCATTACTAGATCAAGTTCGCTCCAACTTCGACCAGTAGCCAAGGTGATCGTTGCTCCTTGGTTAGAAGCAGACGCTATAGCGGTGATAGTTCGTTGGGTTAGTTCTCCGTAGCTATTGAGAAGAGTTCCGTCGACATCAAAGGCGAAAAGTGAATTTTTGAAGATCATATTAATGTTTAGCTTTCATCTGAGATCTGGAGGAATCATTTCTCCATGTGCTTCTATCATTTCATCAACCAGTGACCAGATTTGTTTGAGGCTTAGTTCAGCCGATGTTCGTGGATCTAACATAGCCGCATGATAGATGTGATCCTTGCTCTTTTCTAGAACAGCTCGGACAGTGAGGGACTGAACATTTATGTTTGTTTGGATGATTGCCGCTATATGTGGAGGTAATTTACCTATCTTCTGAGGCTGTATTCCAGAGCCATTCACTACACATGGGATTTCAACGCACGCCTCGTGAGGAAGGTTTGTGATGAATCCCATGTTCATGACATTCCCGTTGAAAGTGCGTTCTTGCCCTGTCTCTATACTGTGAATGATCCCTGCGCCATATTCATTGCTTTTTTGCGATGCAAATTTCGTGTCGGGATTTTCAAGTTTGTCTCGTAGGGAAACCCATTCTGCTATTTGTTCCTCGCATCGTCTTGGATACTCATCAAGAGGTATTGCGAATTCCTTGATAAGATCCTCTCGCCCGCTTTTTATGAACCATGGAACATACTCTGCGAAATGTTCACTTGATTCCGTGACGAAGAATCCGGTGCGTCGAAATACCTCATAGCGCACAGCATCGGATAAGGCGACAGATTTTGAAACTCTTCTACTCGGGATCTGACCCTTTGCCCGTTCCAGTAATTGAGGGTACAGGTCAATTTTTTCCTGCTCTGCTACTTTTTCAAGTTTCAGAAAGAACGACATGTGATTTATTCCTGCGGCTACATAATCTAAATCTGTCTCTGAAATTTCTAGATCACGGGCGAGTTGTGCAGAGGTGTGCTGGACACTATGGCATAAACCGATGGTCTGTATGTCCGATGACTCCGCAATGGCCCAGCACAGCATAGCCATTGGGTTTACATAATTTAGTAGTAAAGCATCGGGGCAGAGAACTTCCATCTCTTCAACTACTTGTAGCATCACCGGAATAGTTCGAATGGCTCGCATAATTCCACCTATTCCGAGTGTGTCGCCAATAGTTTGACGTAATCCGTATCGCTTGGGAATCTCAAAGTCAATTACTGTAGAGGGTTTATAACCGCCGATTTGGAACATGGTGATGACATAATCAGCTGCGTCAAGAGCCTCTCTGAGGTCCAATGAACTTGAGATAACCGCTTTAGTATTGAGTTGTGCTTGAATGCTGTTAGCAACCAGTGCAGTTGTTCGTAAACGATCATCATCAATGTCGTAAAGCATGATTTCGGAGTGACTTAAGTCAGGCAAAGAGAGAATGTCTGTAAGGAGATTCTGAGCGAATACCGTACTGCCTGCTCCGACAAAAACTATTTTAGGCATCAACACAATGTAGACGAGTTCGCTATAGAGGAGGAATTCCTTAGTTCTTCATTTCATTTCTGACGAAGATGCTGAAGAATAGGGATGTGAACGTTTCTAACTCTGATCAAGTGGAGAAAATCTCGGATGGTTTCCAAAAGCATTTTGGTTCTGGTCCAGACACAATTGTGCGTTGCCCCGGAAGAGTTAATCTGATTGGCGAGCACACAGACTACAATGACGGACTTGTTCTTCCGATAGCGTTGCCCTTTGAAACTGTAATTGCTGCTTCTTCGTCAGAAGATGCCCAAATGAAAATCATTTCTGAGGAATTTGGACCGGCACATTTCTCTCTTGAAGATAACCCTATGGGCACATCGGGTTGGGGTAGATACATCCACGCAATGGGAACCCTTCTATCGCAATCCAATCCGGGCCTATTGGGCTGGAATGGATATATTTGCTCCACTATCCCTATCGGAGCAAATTTATCGTCCTCGGCGGCCTTGGAAATCGCAGCAGGCATGGTGTTCAAACACCTTGGAGGACTAGAAATAACACTTACAGAAATAGCTTTGATAGGACAGCGTGTAGAGAATGAGTTCATTGGTGTGCGTTCTGGGATAATGGATCAAATAGCCTGTGCTCTTTCGCAACGCGGCACTGCGCTACTGCTTGATTGCTTTACCCTGCAAACCTCAATGGTTTCTATCCCGGAAGATCTAGCAGTGGTAATTATGGATACTGGCACAAGAAGAGAGCTAAGAGCATCAGAATATAATAAGAGAAGAGAAAGTTGTGAGTCTGCTGCTTTAGCGCTTGGAATGCCATCGCTGCGTAACGCGTCACTTGCGGACATCACAAACCTATCCAATCAAACTCTTAAACGAAGAGCTCGTCACGTAGTTAGTGAAAATGAACGAGTCCTCAATATAGTGAGGGCATTTTCCACAGGCGATTTACTAACTGCTGGACAACTCTTCACTGATAGCCATTTAAGCCTCCGGGATGACTATGAGGTATCGGGGCCTGCTTTAGACAGAATTGTGGAAGTGTCTTTGGGTGCCCCAGGCTGTTTCGGAGCACGTATGACCGGGGGAGGTTTTGCTGGATCAGCAGTGGCTCTTGTTGGTCGTGACGAGGTCACCAATTTCTGCGACTTCGTCAGAACAAATTTCACAGCACCTAAAACACAACCTGCTGAAACTTCAGTAATGCTTTATGCTGTTGAAGCGTGCGACGGTGTTTCAGTTTTATAAGGCCTAATTAAGTAAGTCGAGCCCGTTTACGTATCCTTCTGGGCCTATTATCTCAGGTGGTAAGGATGTTCCATCTGAATATCCTATTTCCACAAATAAGGCTGACCCTTGGCATAGTGATTGGAGTCCGATATCTGCATAGATGCATGACCAGCCGAAAGACCCTACTCTTCCTCGAGTCTCGCCATCATCCATAGTTCCGATAATCGTCTCTGCGTTTAGATTTTCATATCCGATCTCAGAATAGAGGTCATAGATATCAAGCATCGTTGCCCAACCGAGACCGGTGAAGGAGGCATCTGTAGCTTCGGGTGAATATTTCTCTAAGAGTCCATCCGTTCGGTCAAATTCGTCCCAAACTTCAGCGGGTGCCCAAACTTCGCGATCGGTATAACCACCTTTATGGATGTAGCTACCAACCATTAGCTCACCGACTTCTGCGTAAATATCTTCCGTGTCACATGTTGCGCTATAGAACATGTTCTCCGCAGGTATCCCTAACTGGTTTGCCGCTCTAATAACAGGAACACATTCATTTCCTGCAGCAAGGAGCATAACAAGATCAGCATTCGCTGCGTTTGCCTGACTTACTGGCGGGATAGCATCTGTTAGAGGAATTGGTACATCAATAGCTTCATATTCAATCCCGTAGGCATCAAATATAGGAGCAAGACCTGAGTCCAAAGCAGCAGTAGCCGCAGGATTCTGGTTCACAAGAACTGCAACCTTATCTACCCCAAGGTCTTCCGCTACGAATCGTGCGGCGGCAGAATATACTTGCACGCTACCTCCATTGAAGTACCGGGCGTTTGGTTGGTTATAGTCACCAGCAAATAGAGGTAAGCCTCCAATAACTGGTGTGTCGCCCATAGTTCCATAGAAATCAAAAGCAACTGTCCAAATATTCACACCATTTATGACCGATACTAGGTCACTGGTTGCAAGTTCCTGAGCACATTCTTGTGCGGCTGGGACACTATTTTGGAGACAGGTCACGAGCTCAACGGGGTGGCCGTCAATTCCGCCCAATTCTGCATTGATATAATTGACAGCTCCTTCAATACCGAACCTTATCTCTGGAAATGAGCCTATGGGATCATTTTCTTGATTCATTAAACCTATTCGGACGGCAGGCAGAGAATAGTCTGCTTCAACCGGTTCATCGACGTCGGACCCCTCTTCACCAATTTCAGAAAGTTCCATGATTTCTTCAGGAGATAATTCCGCAATACAGGCTATGCTTGCTGCTTCAGCTGCTTCATCAGTCTTACTCTCTTCGTTCGTAATGTCTTGAAGGATCTCCTCATACGTGAGCCCTTCTGATTCAGCAACAGAGTCGACTATGCATGCTACATAATCCTCATTATCTAGACCGGTAATTGCGCTAATGAAGCCGATAAGAGTGTCGCGTGCATCATTACCATCTGAGTCTTCACCTACTGGAGAAGAGTCTTCGGAGGTCCCGCTAGATGAAGGAGCCTCTTCGGCAGAACTCTGCGAGCTCTCATTATCTGATCCACTGTCTGACCCACCACAGGCAGCCACAATCATTACAAAAATTGTGAACACTGCTATTAGTGTTTTTTTCATTTTCCCCCCTAGCCTGCCTTTGGCAAGACCTCTTCTTTTTTCTGCTTTGATTTAGCTTGTCGTTTCGCTTGGTTATCCCGAGCGATCTTTCCTGCTATCCCATCTGTATTCAGAATTGCGGTCAGTATTAAACCAACCCCTCCGACCAAGTTAGCGTAAGTTCCTATACTGTCGCCAGAAAAGCCTTTCGCAATTAACGCGACTGCTAATCCACCTGGCGCTATGACTCCTGCAACTAAGGCACCACTTACTGAGCCAATACCTCCAAGGTAGGCAAAAGCCAACAAGGCCAAACTAGCAAATACGCTGAAGGACTCTCCGCTGATTTGCCCACGTAGGTAAGCCATCATTGCTCCCCCGAGTCCCGCAAGGAAGGATGAGAAGGCAAACGCTTGTAGTTTGACTGCCGCACCGTTGACTCCGCAAGCTGCGGCTGCTCTTTCGTTTGCGCGAATTGCAAGGAAGCGAAGTCCTGTTCCTGAGCGACGAATATTAACTACGAATACGGCACATAAGGCAGTCACAATTAGGAGCATTATGCCATATTCCCAACGGTTGAAATCCGTGCCTACGTTAGCGGCGAGGTTAACCCCAAATAAATCTGGTGCTTCAATAGGAAGCGCACCTGTGTTACCAATAAACCATCTATTGGTGAATAGTATTGTGCCAAGGGCAACACCGAGGGCCATAGTGACAACCGCTAATTGAATACCACGTATGCGTAAAGCCGGGACGCCAACGATAAGACCTAGGATTGTTGCTCCTATCGCTCCGAGAATTGGAGAGATGGGAAATGGTATTCCTGTTTCTAATGCTATTTTTCCTAGTATGAATCCTGCGATTCCTGCAAAGACAGCTTGAGCCAAGGAGACTTGTCCGACGTAGCCTGTGAGAACGACGATTGATAGCACGATGATTGTTGATGTGAGGGATTCGTAGAGACTTAGCCGAAGCGCCCTGTCAAAGAAAAAGATACCGAGAAGAGCCAACCCAGATAAAGCAACTGTTGCATTAAGGACGTTTCGTGGTTTAGGAGCGAACGCTAGTTTTACGTCAACCAGACTTGCTCGTGTCGGGAGACTTCTTCCTTTCAGGAATAGGATTCCTACGATGACAATAAACGGAAGGACGTCACGCATTCCGGTTCGAGCAAAATCTGGCCACCATGATTTAATTTGCAATAGGGAGAGTTCAGACCGAACCATCCCTAATACGAGGCATGTTGCAGCTGTAACCCAAAATGAGCGAAGCGCCCCCACTAATGCCCCAGCGAGGGCAGGAACAACTAGCAAAGTGTAATTAACGGTGTTGACCCCGTTGGATAGTGATGCAGCTAGGATTCCGAAGACTGCTGCGACTACCGAAGCTAGCATCCAGTTTCCGGCTGCTAGGACATTTGGGGAAAAGCCTAATAATGTTGCTCCCTTTTCTTCTTCAGCCGCTGCTCTGGTAGCCAACCCAAATGTGGTTGCCTTATATAAAATAGTTAGGACCAGAGCGGTGAGAATGACGATGCCTGCAAGCCAAAAGCGGTCTTGGGGAATTCGTGTCCCTAATATTGTGATTGTGTCTGTAGGAAGAATCGCTCGTACCGTTTCATTGGAAGTGCCGAACCGAAGCAGAACGAGAGATTGCAGCAATATAAATACACCAACTGTCGCAACAACTTTTGCTAATAGTGGAGCTCCGCGCAGAGGCCTAAAGACAAGTAAATGAATCAGCAAACCCAACACCGCCGCCATTAGGAGCGCAATGATAAATGCAGGCCAAAATGCTGCTAATTCGCCTTTTTCAGGTGTTCCGAGCAAATTAATTCGGTCCGACCCAAAAAGAGAGATCGGGAAAACAAAATCGCCGGTGTCGCGCAATTCATCGTAAATATAGGTTGAGTACATCATCATTGCACCGTGTGCGAAATTCAGAACCCCTGACCCCTGATACGCAAGAACTAAACCTAGAGCCACGCCTGCAATAACGGCGCCATCACCCAAACCCGTCAAAAGGTTCTGAAGATAGAGCTCCACGAAAATTTCCCCCGAGATATTATGCCTGCATTAAAGGTGTAAATGGTAATGCGATTAGATTTGTGCAACAGTATCACTAAGCACCATTAATTACCTAAACGGTGCTCAGGGGGAGATATGACAACAACGGAAATACCTGATTCAGGCACAACGGAGGATAAGCCCTGGCACCTATCAGGTAATAATGCTCCGGTTTTTGATGAACTCACTATTACCGAACTTGAGGTGAAAGGCTCTATACCTACAGAGTTGCAGGGCCGCTATTTCCGAAATGGCGCAAATCCTCAGACCGGAACATCCGATCATTGGTTCGTTGGAGACGGAATGATCCATGGTGTTGAGATCTCTAATGGAAAAGCTAATTGGTACCGAAACAGATATGTACGAACACCCATGTTTGATAACCCCGATAAAGAGCGAATGGAATTGTACCTCGATATGGAAAAGGGCGCATTCAACTACGAAGTGAGCGTGGCAAATACAAGTATTCTTGGACACGGTGGCAAAATTTTCGCACTTGAGGAAGGCTCATTCCCATATGAGTTGAATAAAGATGTAGAAACTATTGGGTATCACGATTATGGTGGCAGGCTCACGACAGCTATGACTGCCCACCCTAAAGTATGTGGTGAAACTGGTGAGCTTCTGATGTTCGGGTACAGCTCAT
>CAJWRY010000063.1 GCA_913046155.1 uncultured Candidatus Nemicrothrix sp.
ATTCGACCCGAATGCTTCGTATTCACTACCTGACGGGGACTGCCAAAAGAGATCATCGCACGCTTGGTTATCTCCATCAGCGCATTGATTATACAAATCATCTAGGACAGGATCGTCACCATAGTTTCCGCCCGAAGAAATGACATCCTCATCAGCATCATCCATTAAATCTTGTAGAAAGTTTTCTTCACCTATAAATGCCATGCACGCGAAAAGCTTTGTTGTGCCTTCTTCTGAAAGGTCATTGTCAAGGGTCCAATCAGGGTCAGCTTGTACCTGAGTAAGTATTTGTTTCCAGGACAAGCCAGATTCGTCTTTAAGAACACTCACCAAACAATTCGAGTAATCATCGTACTCATCAGTCGCAATACCAAGCTCTACCTTAAGGAGGGCTTTGTAGAATTCTCTTACTTCAGTCTCTGCTGCGCTGGGTCCTCCACATCCTGAGAGGGACAGGATCCCAAGGAGCAAAAGTAAAAGAATTTTTTTCATCATTTAATTACTCGTTCCAACAATCCAAAGTGTCAACATCGGCATCAAGGACCCTACCGGTAGCCCCAGAGCTATAGTCATCAACGGCGTATCTCCAAATATCCTCATCAGAGAATCCGGCATCACGAATCCTAGTGAGAATACACCGAGCGACGGTTTCACTTTCAGTCGGGGTCATATCAACAAAGGCAGGAATACCAGCGTATGCGGTCACTGCCAATTCGAAAAGGTCACCATCAGGTAACTCCAATGGTGGCCCAAACAACAACTCCGTTAAGCATTGACTTGAATCGGGGTCATCTACTTGAGCATCAGCAATATCTTCTCTCCAAGCACCTCTTACAAAGTGGTTGTAGAGATCATCTTCGCTAAAACCAGCATTCAATAGAGCTGTAGCAGTGCATTCGGCCCAAGTTCGGATTTCGTTATCTGATTTATCATCCCAAGCTCCAAATTCTCGAGTATTTTCCAGAATTCCTTCTGCGATATCAGCAACACTTTGAGAAACTTCCGGAGCGTCCGCAGCTACCGTTTCTCCTAAAATGATTTTCTGTAAATCATCTTCACTCAATTCTGCGAAGCACGCTAAGAGTGTAGCTTGGCCTTTATCATCAGGTTCTGGAACATCATCAAATTGTTCTTCAGAATCCTCAAAGGTGGAAGAATTATCTAATCTAGTTGCTATATCATCCCATGAAAGGCCACTCGTATCTTTCAAAACTGGGAGCACACAAGCACTGAAATCATCAACGTTTTCCGCTCCAACGCCTTCAAGAAGCTCAGCGTAGCGTTCCACAGCCCGGTCCTGAGCAGAGTCACCAGGTTCCCCACTTGACCCCCCACACGCAGTCACTGCCAAAGTGAGTACAACGAGTGAAATTCCACAAATTTTCTTCTTCACCAATTACTCCTCAAAATTTTCTGTTTCTGTTTCTGTTTCTGTTTCTGTTTCTGTTTCTGTTTCTGTTGCTTTTGTGAAAACGCCTCGTCCAGAAAAGACGCAAACGAGTACTGAGCCAATTACACAGATCACAATTCCGTATTCAATCGTTGCTCCGTCAGTACTTCCGATATCAATAATGTCAATAATTGATACGAGAAGGCTGATACATGAGATAACTAATGCAACAATGTATGCCCAGCGTTTATTTTTTTCTGGTGCGAGATATAAGCCGATGACGATGAGGATAATTCCTAAGGCGAGGATGAAGGGCCCATCAGCATCCATACCATTCGTTTTCACCAATCCGAAGAGCTGTGTAGCCCACGGTAGAAAACATCCAATACTCAAAATAACTGCTGAAATGATCAGCAATATCGGGTTCGTTACTTTCTTCATAGAAAAAGTGATCCTTTCTTCTTCACGGGATCCAAATTACGTCGATCCCCCCATATGTAGTTTTGGCATCAGATCAAAGGTGTGTCATAGAGAACCATTGACCAGCTCGCTTTCGCGACCAATACCATAACCATAAATCAAGAATTGTATGTTGTCATACTAAATCTGAAATTAGTTTGTATAGCTGTCGTCTGGGGTACGGTGGACTGATGGTTTGGTGGGAAGCAATATTGCTCTTTTGCGGTGGCTGGGCTGCAGGAATAGTCAATGCAATGGCCGGTGGAGGCTCATCGCTAACTGTGCCATTACTGGTTCTCGCTGGTGTACCTGGAAATTTTGCTAACGGATCTAACCGTTTAGGAATCTTTGTTTCGAACGGTACAACTATCCTGTCTTTTCATCGTCAAGGAGTGACTGCGTATAAAGAAGCGGTTCCGTTCCTCCTTCCAGTCGTTATCGGGTCCTTAATCGGCTCTATAGCGATAAGTCAGATCACTGATCGCGCCTTTGAAACGATTTTCGGTATTTTGATGCTCCCAATCATTTTCCTTTCACTACGAGAACCCAAAACAGCTGAACCAACTAGCCAGTACTCAAAAACGGTTATCTTCATCGTCTTTCTTTTCATCGGAATATATGCTGGTGCGATTCAAATGGGAGTTGGACTTGTCCTGCTTGCATTCCTGACTAGGTCAGGTTTACCCCTTATGAAAGCAAATATTGTGAAGGTTCTCGTCACGCTCGCAGTCACAGTGACTGCTTTGCCTGTGTTTATTATTCAGGGAAAGGTGAGGTGGTGGCCGGCGATCATCCTAACGATCGGGCTTTCACTTGGTGGTTGGGTAGGAGCCCGCATAGCCGTGAAAGGCGGGGAGCGGGTAATACGAATCTTCATGATTGTCGCTGCAATAGGGTTAACAGGCAAGCTACTTGGAGTGTACGGATGATGCGGGAACGCTATTGGTCTACTGACGGCACATGTGGGAGAATCTGACCATGTCTATAGATGTTGCAGTAGTAGGATCATGCAATCTTGATCTCGTAGTCAATGTTGACGCTATTCCTCTGGTAGGTCAAACAGTCTTGGGAGGAGACCTCTTACAGATACCTGGTGGGAAAGGCGCCAACCAAGCAGTAGCAACATCACGGTTAGGGCATTCGTCAGCGTTTATCGGACGCATTGGGGATGACGACAACGGAAAATTCCTGAAACAATGCTTACAAGAAGATAATGTCGATACCTCATTTTTGTTTGAAACAGAAGACGTGCCTTCAGGAATAGCCATGATTGTGGTTCAAGCAGATGGTGATAATTCCATCGTCGTCAGCCCAGGAGCAAACGCGCGACTCACACCTGAAGATGTAGAGAACATTCCATTTCTTGACACTGCAACCGTCGTTCTCACACAATCTGAGATACCGATAGAGACAGTGGTAGCAACTGGTAGAAGCACATCAGGAACCTTTGTGTGGAACCCTGCTCCTGCTCCAGAGGAAATAGTTCCACTTGAGCTTCTCGACGTCGTTGATGTGCTCGTCCCTAATCAAACTGAATTGTCCCTTCTAGCTGGAACAGGTCCAATAGATTCCGTGGACAAGGCAATCTCAGCAGCTCAAACGCTTCCATGCGCCTCCGTTGTCGTAACTCTTGGAGCTGATGGGGCAGTTGTCATTGCCAACAATGATGTTATGCATGTCCCAGCACCCGTTGTTACACCAGTTGACACCACAGGTGCTGGTGACGCATTCTGTGCAGCGCTTGCAGGTGGGCTCTCACAAGGTAAAGACCTTATAGCCTCGGTTCAAGAAGCCGTGCGAGTCGGTGCTGCAACAACACTTGTCGCTGGGGCACAAAGCTCATTACCAACACCGCAACAAGTGATCGAGCGTTTAGAAGGCGGGTAATATCCCGTCTTTCTCAATGATGACAAGAATCCCCACGATTATGCTTACAATGCCGATGATGGCTGCCAAGACTCGATAAAACACTGTATGTGTTCGAAGCCAATCATTCGCACCAATAGACAGCAGGGCTATCGCTGAGTTCGCGAGAATAAGACCAACCACCCAAAATACAAGAATAAGTAACCCACCGGCTTTCCCCGTTGCTTGAGTTGTCGCAACAAAAATAGCGATCTGGGTAGGGGTCTCAACCCCAATACCATGCAACACACCAACACCGATAGCTGTAGGACTACTCAGAGATTCCTGATCAAGGAAAAGCTCATGCTTGTGCACATGATGATGCTCTGCATTACTAGATCCGGACTCATGGGAGTGCTCATGCAGTTCGACATCACTGTCGTGGTGATGACCATGTGAATGCTTAAGGCTGATACTGCGCCCTCTTGGTGTTCGCTGGATTCTCTTCACACCCTTAAATAATCCATCACGGATTAACATCCACCTACTCTTCAACCTGAAATTACTTCCTTGAAAGAAAATGCCCGTGAGAACCCAAACCCCAAGAGCTATAAGTGAGAATCCAATGAAATACATGAGCGTTGTATCCACACTCTTGGGCACAGTGAAATCAGCAAGAATGATGGCTACCCCTAAAACCATCACAACCGCAGCATGGCCCAGAGCATAGAAACTCGATAAAAGAAATGCACGTTTTTTGCTCTTCTCCACAGAAGAAATATCCGTCAGTGCCGCAATATGATCCCAGTCAAAACCATGGCGTAGCCCGTACCCAAAAGCTGAGAACAACAGCGCGAAACTCATTAGAAGAAACTCCCAAGTCTCAATGCCGGTGTCAAATCATAATTTCGTAGAAAAATTGAAGTGAACTGGTCACATTTGTTGGACTCTACTCCCTGCTATTGATACATTGAGGACAACACCAAACACCGAGGAGATATCTTCACATGGAAGAAAACACCCTTTCAAAACTATTCGGACTTAACGAACTACCCGTAGCTGAAGCTCACTGTGATGCACCCTGCGGAGTATACGACCCAGCCTCAGCTCGCATCGCAGCTGAAGCTGTGAGGTCAATGACCAAAAAAATACTCGACCTAACCCCACCTGAGCCAGGCGATACCCAAGCCGTAGCCTCGTACCTCAATACTGTTGGACGATACGTAGCTGCTAAAGAAGAACAAGCTGAACTCGCCAAACACGAACTGCTTATTCTCTGGACTGACTACTTCAAACCAGTACATCTTGAGGCGTATCCAGATCTTCACGAAGTTTTCTGGAATGCAGCTAAAACATGTTCTGAAGCAAAACAAAATGTTTCTATTGAAGCAGCCGACGAACTCATGTCAGCATGCGAGAAGATCCATAACATGTTCTGGGAAAGTAAAGGCAGAGAAGTCACGTACTACGAAGCAAGTTGATCCCAACGGTTCTCAAAGAACTTTTAGCGTTAGCGTCACGAAAACGTAAATTATTCCGAGTCGCCGGAACCAGTATGGCGCCCATACTTGAACCCAAAGATATCGTCTTTATTCAACCTGCAGCCCAATGCGAAAAAGGTGACATTGTAGCTATTAGGCATCCACATAAAAAAACGATTCTTATTAAATACGTGAAAGAAGTTGATGAAAATAATCTTGTAGAGCTATCCAGTCCTACCGGAACGGATAGCAAAGAGTTTGGCAAATCGGCTTTAAAGCATCTAATTGGTGTAGCAACATATAACTACTCTCAAAAGAAATCGCTTACAAGAGGAAACAACTTCAGCTAAACAAGATCATCAAAGTTAACCAACCACGAAATATTAAGTTCCGTAAGGATTGCGGTATCTGCTTTATTAACAATGACAGATGAGCCAATATAGGTTGCCCCCATTTGATTGGCGAACTGTTTTGCTACACGAATCGTATTTCCAGTCGTGGCCCAATCATCTACAACAAGGACTCGGTCAGTTTCATCAATATCAAATGATCGAGTAAGAAAGCTAATCTTTTCACCAGTCCATGTTTCATCAGATGTAATAGTTACGTCAGCACCGGGATGATTTCTCCCATCTTTGCGAACAAGTACCAGCCCCGCTCGCAAGTACTTAGCTACAAGAGCTCCAAGGACAGGACCTCGAGCCTCAGGAGCAATAACTTTCGTAATCCCTTTGCTATGGAAAGAGTTCGCCATTGCAGCTCCTAATCTTTGAAGAATATAAGGGTCTCTGAGTAAACCAGCTACATCTGGGTGATTGTTTACCAAGGGAAACTTCTTGGTAAGAAAAGAACAGAAATTGGTATGGTCACTTATTTTCATATGATCATCCTACAAATCATTACTTACCCAACACGCTATGCGTAAATCAATTCATTTCTCAATAAAAACCGGAAAGATGTGAATGCACGAGATAATAAAAGGTATGAATCCGAAAACCGTTTATGTCGCCGGACCCCTTTTTGATGAAGGGGAACGCTGGTGGATTGAACAAATAGAACAAACAATCACAGAAATAGGATTCAACACGTTTCTACCGCATCGCGACAACCCCGAAAAAACTTCGGAAACTGTGCAAACCATTTTTGAAAATAACCGTGATGCAATCCGCACGTCAGACCTCGTCGTCGCAAACCTCAACGGAATAACCACCGATGATGGAACCGCGTGGGAACTCGGATACGCAGCAGCACTACAAAAACCTGCCATAGGAGTCTTTACCGACTGGCGAAAACGCTTTGAGGGAGAAGAAGTCGTCAACCTGATGATTTCACGCTCACTAGACACCATCGTTCAGTCCCTTGACGAACTTGTCTCAGTGCTTAGAGAATACCGAGAACAGAGTAAGTAAATATCATGGATTTGCTTGCCCCTAACATTCAGCATTATCACTGGGGTGACTACGCATTCATCCCTGAACTCCAAGGACGACCTAAAGGAGATGAACCTGAGGCAGAACTCTGGGTGGGGGCTCACCCAATATCACCAAGCAGAACACTAGAAAGTAATCGTGGACTTGATGACATCATTTCAACAGACCCACAAAATACGCTAGGACCCCAAGCCAGTGATTTTCAAAATGAATTACCTTTCATCATGAAAATACTCGCGATCCGAGAACCCTTATCTATCCAAGTTCATCCGAACGCACAACAGGCTGAGGAAGGTTTCGCATCAACGCAGTCCGGCCTTACTGCGGCACAATCGTATTCTTCGCCTCGAGGTAAAGAAGAAATCGTGTGTGCCTTAACAGAAACAGATCTCAAATTCGGCTTCAGAGAAGTACATGAAATTCACGCAATCATTGACGCAGCAGGACACTCAGACTTCTCTCGGCTAAAGGAAAGCCTCTCACGCGAAACGCCGACTGAAGGCCTCAAAAATGCGATTCAAAAGATACTTTCAACAGATTCAGATACGATCCGATCAATTACGTCTACTGTTCTTTCTTCCGATATGAGTGCAACCGTCATAAACGAAAGGGAAACGAAATATTTTACTAGTCTCGTTGAAACATATCCGGATGATCCAGGTCTGCTCTTGTTTCTTTTGATGAACTTCGTAACCCTCGAACCGGGAGATTTCCTATATGTGTCCCCAGGAGTTACTCATGCCTATCTTCGCGGAAATGTAGTTGAGATAACTTCCAATAGCGACAATGTTATTCGATGCGGACTCACTCCTAAACATGTAAACGCCCACGAGTTTTTATCCATCGCATCTTTTGTCTCCGAACAACCGGAGATCCAAACACCAGTGGAATCTGTTCACACATACGAGTCACCTACACCATTTACGTTGACCCGCCTTAACCTAAACGAACAGTTCGAGGCCACTCTCCACGGTCCGGAGATCTTGATATCAACACAAAATAACTTCACGATTTCAAACAAATCAGAGAATAGCTTTCACGTAGAACAAGGACACCCCGTCTGGGTGCCATTTTCAGATACCAGTTACAAAATAAGTGGCAACTGTCTTCTTTTTAGATGCGCAACAAACCCGGATTTCTGAAAATTATTCACCAATACTAGAGAAATCCGGATCACGCTTTTCAGCGAACGCCTGCAATGCTTCAAGATTTGCTGGTTTGCCTAAGAGCTCGGCGAATGCACTATCTTCATCTTTTCTGGCTGCCTGAATACGTTCACGTATCGGATCCATAATGAGTTTCTTTGATGCAATCAGAGAACTAATGGGTTTCGCAGCTAACACTTGTGCATGTTCCATTGTGA
>CAJWRY010000064.1 GCA_913046155.1 uncultured Candidatus Nemicrothrix sp.
TCACTCGCCACATGCATGCCACCACCTGACCATTCGTCAATCTTTGCTGCTTCCTCGAGAACACATGATCTAGTGAGATTAGAACCGCAAGCTTTTGCCGCAGTTGCCCAAAGTAGGAATGCTGAGGCAGCCTGCATCCCCAATAACGCTATTTCACCGCCCTTCTCCTCCATAATCTCTAAATAGTCATTGACTCCTGGCGCGTAATCACGTTCTTCAAATGGAATGAACGCCATGCGTACATAGGTATTATTCATAACGCCATCGTCATTTGCTTGCCGGCAACTGTCCTCGTAGAAATTAGCATCAGTAGTGTAGATGGCATCAAATCCATTTACTGATGCTGCTGAGCGGAATGCTTGATAGTTTGGCAGGCACGTTCCAGTGAAATAGATGTGTTGAACTCCAGCGTTCTTTAATTCCAATACGAATGGAGTCCAATCATCCTCCCCCACAATGTTGTACTCAAGGTTTGCTATAAATTCGAACCCAAGTGGGGGGTAAGAAGATAAGGTTTTATCCTTTGTCTCAATAGTCGCAGCAAAGTTTCCATACATAGTTGCAGATTTTGCTATTGCGTCGGGGTATGTCTCAGCAATATAGGAGGCCATTGATAATGGATTTCGGTCTGAAGGGTTAGGTACTGGTTGTATCATCATTGGCCCATGCGCAGCTGCTGCGCTGACTGTATAGGTAGGTATGTGAGCCAGTTCGCATTGAACTCTTGTTTCTTCTCCTAGAGAGTCAACTGCAAAACCCTCTGCCACCATCATGAACATTCTTGGGCAGGCATCAAGCCAAACATTACTGACTTCAAAAATTTTCGCATCGTATAATTCGACCAAGACCTCCCTTCCATTAATTCCACCTAAGTCGTTGCACTTTTCTACAAAAGCTTTGAGCGTATCAGTTTGGGTGATATTTAGGCCTAAGGAAGCTGCATAGCCACGGTCATCTCCGCCACCAATTAAAATACTAGTATCGGTTACTCCTTGATCTGTTGCACCTGTTGCTGATCCAGGGTTACATGGCCACACGATGTCGCCGAACATCTCATATGCCGGTTCATCCTCATCAGTTGAAGTTTCTCCATTCCCATTTGCAGTAGTGGCGGAACTTGAAGAGGGTTCGCTTTCTACTGGTGCACTATCTTCTTCTACTGATTCTGTCAAAGATTCACGAGAGTTATCTGTTTCCGAGTTTGAACTTTCATTTGTCTGATTGGTCGCATTCACGTCACGATCGCTACCGCCACCGCACGCAACTGAAAGGAGCAATATAACAGATACTATCGATAGCGTTTTTATGTGTCCTCGCATAATCCCCCGATTTGTGATTCTTATGTAGTCAAAGAATACACCGATTTCTTTCTGGGGTCAGATTGATGCGAGAGATCTGCTTGTTTATGTAATCCGCTTTCCATCAATAAATGCTTGTCGGGCCTTCTCCCCTTCACCCGCAAGATTGAGTTCATAGGTAAAACCTTGCTCGAATCTATAACTATTGCGTATATTGACTAGTTCGATACCATTTGCAGATTCTTTAGCTGCTCGAATGGTCTTTGAAGGTTTTGAAACTATTTTCATGGCGATTTCTCGCGCAAAAGTTAGTAGTCTCTCAGGAGAAACAACCTCATATACAGATCCATAGCCTTTTAGCTCCTCTGCTCCTGCAGTTTCACAGGTATAGAGCATCTGCCTCGCTCTTTGCTGTGGGACAAGACGTGTCAAGTGTGTTAGGGCGCCTAGTGCCCCATTGTCAACTTCTGGAAGTCCGAACTGAGCGCCTTCTGCTGCAATAACAATATCGGCTGCCCCTGCAAGACCAACTCCGCTTCCGAGACAAAAGTCGTTAACTGCTACGATAACAGGTACTGCGCATTCATAGACTGACGCAAAGGCATCAAAGCAGGACTTGTTTATTCGGAGTATTCCCTCATTTGATGGCAAATTTTCTATTTCTTTGATGTCGACTCCAGCGCAAAAGCCTTTTCCCACCGCTGTTAATATCGCTACCTTAACATCGAGATTTTTTGCTACTGATTCAAAGATGGTCGCTAATTGATCTGTATCTGCGATGCCTAACGCATTGACTGGTGGATTGTCCATTACAACTTCAAGAACACCGTTACTGTCTATATCGTAATTTATTGACATCTTATATCCTTGCTATGACCGAACTTCCGTGTCCGAACATTCCATAGTTAATTGACATACCTATTCGTGCGTTATCTACCTGTCGACCTGTTGCCTGTCCTCTTAGCTGCCAAGTGAGCTCACAGACCTGAGCAATTGCTTGGGCAGGTATGGCTTCACCGAATGCCCCGAGACCACCGGAGGGATTTATTGGCACTTTCCCCCCGATCTTAGTGTCGCCATTATGCAACAGGTTTCTTGCGTCACCTGGCTCACATAGCCCTATGTGCTCATACCAATCAAGTTCATACGCAGAACTTAGGTCATAGACTTCTGCGAAATCCAGATCAGACGGAGTGATTTCCGCTTCTTTATAAGCATGCTGTGCTATCTGATTCTTGAAAGTATGGTGCTGATTGCCAACTGAGTGCCAAGAGTCAGATGCGAAATATGGCATGTCAAGTATTGCATTTGGATACGTTGGACTGACTGTAGAAATTCCAGCAATTTTAACAGGATCTTTGATTCCTTTTTTTCTGGCATAGTCAAGGCTTGAGACCACTAGCGCAGCACCCCCGTCACTTGTTGAGCAGATTTCTAAAAGGCGCAACGGGTCAGCCACCACGGGAGATGCGTTCACATCCTCAATGGAGAATACTTTTGCATATCGAGCATTTGGATTAGCCGATCCATGTTCTGAGTTCTTTACTTTAACAGCTGCGAAATCATCTTGAGTATCACCGTAGAGAGCCATTCTTCTTCTTGCGAACATCCCGAAATACGCAGGGTTGGATAAGCCCATTAGTCGAAAACGCAACCAATCAACATCATTGGGGCGATCTCCGGGAACTGGTGCGAACATACCTTTAGCTACTTGGTCAGCTCCGATTACGAGAGCTACCTCGCATATACCTGAGAGGATTTGTGATCGGGCGATTGATAACGCAGTAGCACCAGAGGCGCACGCAGCATAACTTGAAGCTATTTGACATCCTTGAAATCCCAATGCGTTGGCAAATGTAGATGCTGAGACCCATCCGGGATATCCGTTTCGGACTGTATTGGCGCCAGATAGAAATTGGATCTCATCCCATTCAATTCCAGAGTCATCAAGCGCATTTCTTGCCGCCTCTACACCAATGTCCACAAACGTCTTTCCTGGGAATTTCCCCCATTTGTGCATACCAACACCGAGTACAGCTATTTCAGTAGTTGTCACTTTTCACCTCTCATAGCAAGTCCCACTTCCAAACGATGTGTTCTGCTTCTTCGTCCTCATATAGAACATCCAATGCTAACTGCACTTTGCTCCCAACATCGATGTCATCAATTTCTATTCCGGGCATCATTTGTCCACATATAACAATCTTCTCTTTCTCCAGTTCTACAGCACTAATGACGAAAGGTTCGAAGGGCTCAACTATCTGGTAAGGAAGAGCAGGAGGGTAACTGGCAGTTGTGTAACTCCAGATAGTTCCAATTGTTGAAAGGAACACTTCTTCACGGTCTCCTATATCTCCCCCTGCAGGATCTGAACCACTTAAATCTTTTGGAAAATAATAGCTTCCTGTGCTTTTGCTTCTTCCCCCGATAAGTTGGGGATTTTCAAAATCCATTGTGAACATCCCATCTACTGCTGGGATACGATTCTTTGACATGTTTGTATTGTAGATGATCTATTGTGTAGTTTGCAGAAACAACGCTTTGGAGATTGGGTGAATTTTGGATAACCGACAATTATTGGTGACTGACCTTGATGGGACACTCTGGTTTGATGGTGAGTTGTGCCATCAGGAATCTTTGAAAGCATTTGAGCAAATACAAGATAATGGAGTGACTATTTTGATAGCAACTGGGCGGCGTTTTCGTATTGTTGCAGAGACTTTTGCCAATTTTGGTTGGCGTGTGCCTTGTCTTTTGCTTAATGGTTCTTTGTGTTATGACTTTGCCATTGAGAAGAGATTATTTTCAGTTTGTTTTTCCCACCAAGAAAATATTGAGATTCTCAAGATTTTTGACACGCATGGTCTTTCCCCAACTCTTTATGCTGACGATAGTTATGTTTACGCGTGTAATCCGACTACCAGTAAGGGGCATCTTGAGGCGATCGGATCAGACCTTATCATGGTGCCCGCGTTGGATAGTTACTCTGGGCGCTTAGATATTCTGAACTTCTGTATTCTTGGCGTGCCAATAGAAAGCTTGGAAGGCGTTTCTCAGGATCTCAGTGACAGCGGGTTCGCTAATCCCTCTCTGTATAAAGACCAAATTTTTGATGGCTACTCGTTAACAGTGCAACCATTCAACGTTTCAAAGTGGTCTGGGATAATTCAGTGGTGTGAATATTCTAACTTTTCACCCTCCCGAATCGTTACTGTTGGTGATGCTGGAAATGACTTAGAGATGTTAAACCATGCAGATACATCAATTGTTGTTGCTGGGGCTGAAAGGAGACTTATAGATATTGCTGACCATGTTATTCCTCCCCCTAACGTCGGAGGATGGTCTGAGGTTTTACATTTTCTTTAATTTTCAGGAAAGTGGATCTTAGTTTCTAAATTACAGGTGAGTGCATTCTCCGAATATGCTAGAGGTTGACTACAAAAGGAGAAGCATGTCCATATCTTCATGGGATGATTACCCAGTTCATCAGACCGCAGAATATATTCGACACCCAGCAACTAGTGATAGGAACTTCTACGACCGTTATTATTTTAATCTCCACGGCTCTTCTGACGAGGTAATGACGATTTTCGGTTTGGGACAGTATCCGAACCTGGGGGTTACGGATGCCTTTATCGCAGTTGGTACCAAAGACAAGCACCGTGTCGTCCGAGCTTCACGGCCACTTCGAGATAGGTCGGAGATGAAGGTTGGCCCGATATCAATTGAGATTTTAGACCCGCTTAAATCATTGCGCGTTAAATGTGACCCGAATGAATGGGGTGTTGATTTGGATGTCACCTGGACTGCATCGCACCATCCTCTTGAGGAACCTCGACAGTACCTTAGGAGAGAAGGAAAAGTAGTTTTTGATACTATGAGATTCGCTCAACTTGGTCGCTGGGAAGGCCATTTACATACTCCTGATCAGAGCTGGGATATTGATCCTGAAAGTTGGGGAGGTAGTCGAGATCGCTCTTGGGGTGTGAGGCCTGTTGGTGAAAAGGAGTCTGATGGTATCCGTCAAGGAGTTTCCGTCATGGAAGGATTATGGAATTATTACCCAGTTGACTTCGAAGATCATGCGATTATTTACATGCTTCAGGAAACCAATGAGGGGGTTCGGGAGTTAGAGGAGGCTATGCGAGTTTGGCATGATCCGGATAGGCCTAGCGAGTGGCTAGGACATCCAGAATATGAACATGAACTAGTTCCTGGGACAAGGATGTTAAGTGGTTCTGTGATTCATTTTCCTGAGGCTAAAATTAGCATGAAGTGCACTCCTTTATTAGCAAACTATGTTGCTATGGGAACTGGGTATGGCATTGAAGAGGATTGGCGTCATGGAATGTATCAAGGGCCGGACGAAGTAGTTCAGGGACTTGTTAATGATGTTTCATCAATTTCAGGGGTCGGCCAGTATGGGATCGTGGATCACGTTGGCCGTTTTGAATACGATGATTATGTCGGTTATGGATTATATGAGCATGGATTCTGGGGTAGGTTTGAGAAATTTGGTTTAACTGACCGTGCATCAACATTTCCAACTGATTAATTAGCTACAAAGGGCATGGTCACAATATTTAAGCTAGAGTTTAGTTAGCTGCAATATTCATTGCGGGAGAGATCAACCTAGTTGGCGCCGAAGGAGCAAGGGTCCCCCCGAAACTCTCAGGCAAATGAACCGCTCTGATTAGCTATCTGGAAAGAATGTTTATTCGTTCACCGAAGGGGAAAGACTAACGTCGAAGCTCTCAGGTACCAAGACAGAGGGGGACATCGTCTAATTTGAGGTACCGAAAATGATAGAAAGTAATGAATTTCCCAGAAGGCACATAGGTCCTGATGATTCTGATGTGTTGATGATGCTTGACGCTCTTAACCTTGAGAGTTTAGATTCGCTTATTGATTTGGCGGTGCCAACTAACATACGCGAGGTATCAGAACCTCTTACACTCCCCGATCCTCTTACTGAGGCAGAAGCCCTGGTGCAGTTAAAGGGAATTGCTTTAAAGAACCAAGTTCAGACTTCCCTCATTGGCCTTGGTTACTACAACAACTACACACCCGGAGTTATCCAGCGAAATATTCTAGAGAATCCTGCTTGGTATACGGCTTACACACCCTATCAACCAGAGATATCGCAAGGGCGTCTTGAAGCACTGTTTAACTATCAAACGCTTGTAAGTGAACTGACGGGCTGCGAGCTATCGAATGCGTCGCTTCTAGATGAACCGACTGCTGTTGCCGAGGCGATGACATTGCTTTATCGCGTGCAGAAGTCTTCCAAAAATACTTTTCTTCTGGATATTGATTCCCTACCCCAAACCAAATCAGTTGTTCTTACCAGAGCAGAAGCAATGGGGATTAATGTAGTTATTGGTGATCCGAATCAAGCGCCGGATGATTGCTTCGCCGTTGTTTACCAGTACCCAGGAGCATCAGGTGAAGTTAGGGACCTAACTGAGGGCATTCGCGAGCATAAGGAAAACGGAATATTAATCGGAGTTTCTGCGGATTTACTCGCTTTAACCTTACTCACGCCCCCTGGGGAACTAGGGGTGGATGTAGTTGTTGGGAGTTCTCAGCGTTTCGGCGTTCCGATGGGTTTCGGCGGTCCTCACGCTGGATATATTGCTGTAAGAGAAACCTATAAAAGATCCTTACCTGGACGGCTAGTGGGCGCTTCGATAGATGCACACGGAAATCCTGCTTTTCGGTTAGCACTTCAGACACGTGAGCAACACATCCGTAGAGAGAAGGCAACCAGCAATATTTGCACAGCCCAAGTTCTACTTGCCATCATCGCCGGAATGTATGGCGTTTACCATGGGCCTGAGGGATTAAAAGGTATTGCTCAGCGCACGCATTCCCTGATGAATGAATTTGTCGCCACCATAGCTGAATCAGGATACGAGGTCATAACCGAAAACTGGTTTGACACTATAACTGTAAGGACACCTGGCGAAGCGGGCTTGTACGTTGAGAAGGCACTTCAACGAGGTGTAAATATACGTTTAGTTGACTCGGACCATATTGGTGTCTCCTTTGATGAAACGACCAATCGAGAGATAGTGAGTAATCTACTTCTAGCTTTCACGGATAATAAACTCCAAATTAATGTAGCTTCCTCATTACCGGAAAGCGTCCTAAGGAAATCAAATTTCTGCCAGCAACCTGTGTTCTCTTTATATAGAAGCGAAACCGAAATGCTTCGATATATTCGGAGGTTATCTGATAAGGATTTAGCACTTGATCGAACAATGATCCCTTTGGGTTCTTGCACGATGAAGCTAAATGCTAGCACTGAAATGATTCCCATCTCTTGGGATGAGTTCGCCAACATCCACCCTTTTGTTCCCGCTAAACAGCGTAAAGGGTACGACCAACTCATATCTGAATTGGAAGACTGGCTTGTAAAGATAACAGGGTATGCTGCCGTCAGTCTCCAACCAAATGCTGGTTCGCAAGGTGAATTTGCTGGTTTGCTTGCGATCAGGTCTTATCATCGCTCAAATGGTGATGAATCCAGAAATATATGTCTAATTCCAGCATCCGCTCATGGCACAAATGCTGCTAGCGCAGTTATGGCTGGAATGAAGGTAGTTGTTGTTGACTGTGACGAGAATGGAAAT
>CAJWRY010000065.1 GCA_913046155.1 uncultured Candidatus Nemicrothrix sp.
CGGATGGTGTGGTCAAATAAAAATTGCAGGCTAGGGTTACGTCAAAACATAACTACAAAAGGAAACTTATGACTGATTGCCCGAATGCAGATGGTTCCAGCGAAAGAGTAACTCAATTCGCAGAACAGCCACCTATGTGCATAGATACTACTAAAAGCTACACGGCTACGATGGAGACATCAATGGGCGACATGGTGATCCATTTAGATGTTGTGAACGCCCCTG
Source organism: uncultured Candidatus Nemicrothrix sp. (assembly GCA_913046155.1). GTDB lineage: Bacteria > Actinomycetota > Acidimicrobiia > Acidimicrobiales > UBA8592 > UBA8592. The sequence goes on from CAJWRY010000065.1 coordinate 226, forward strand.
TCACTGTGAATAATTTTGTGTTTCTTTCTCGGTACCACTATTACGATGGATTGATCTTTCACAGAATCATTAATGGGTTTATGTGTCAAGGTGGATGCCCAGAAGGTTCCGGTAGAGGGGGACCTGGTTATCGTTTTGAGGATGAACTTCCCGCACCGGGTCGATATGAAATAGGTTCTATCGCAATGGCTAATGCAGGGCCCAATACTAATGGAAGCCAATTCTTTATCGTGACTGGCCAAAGCGGAGTAGGGTTACCGCCTCAGTATTCTTTATTTGGAAAGGTCGTAAATGGGTTAGAAGTTGCCGATGAAATGCAACGAGTCCAAACTCAGCCCGGAGATAGACCTATAACTGATGTTGTGATTCATTCGGTTCAAATCACTGAAAGTTAATTTAAGCAGGAAGCGTAATTACTCTTCTTCATCTTCGATTAGCGGAATTACAATTTCTTGACCTACTTGTATGAGGTTGTAATCTTCAATTCCATTTTCTGCAGCAAGAAGCTCAATGGGAACCCCATAGCTTTGAGCTATTTGACTTAACGAATTACCTGGTTGAACTGTATGGATTAAGGGAGCAGGAGTGGGTATTACGATTTCTGCTGTTGGCGTGGGTTCTACGACAACAGGCGTTTCAGTAACCTCTTCCTCTGGTGTTTCAATGGGTATTTCAACTTCGGTTGTAGCAGGCGGAGCATCATTTGAGTCACTACTGCTACAAGCACCTAATATAAATGAAGCACCTATGATGGCGCACAAAAATATTTTCATTTCATCCCTTTATTGTGTCCTAGTGGGCAGGCTACAGCACGAATCTATTTTGGTCCAGACCAATTTTGACTTAAATTTATTGCTAATTCGCAGAGTCTAAATAAGACTAAAGGCCCATCAATGCTAATTCGTAGATATCGGGTTCCATCGTGGCAGCAAAGTCTCCCTTGATGAATATCTCAACATTATCAAATAGCAAGTTGGGGGATGTAAGCGTTACAGAGAGTGAGTTTGCTACGTCGTTACCAAAGATCAGAGTTGTCCAGCCACCTCGAAGAGTTGCACCTACAGCACTTACTTTTTTGGGATCAAATGGGCCAGAAAAATAGTCGCCTCTGAAATAAAGCAACCCGATAGAAAATCCTTTCATCATGTACGCATGCTCATGATCTGAAAAGGATTCAAGTTGAGCTTTTAAAAGATTTGCATCGCTAGATTCTCCAACTATTTCAACAATGTTCCCTCCTCGAATTTGCAATACAACAGGGCTTTTCACTAGATGGAGAGCATCATTTACAATATCGCCGGGCATAAGAACAATCTCTCCTTCTAACCCATTTGCATCAGCACAAAAGTTCATATAGCCGGTAGGCCAGATCGCTAGATCTCCTTTTCGTTCTGGTACTCCGGTGTAGCTGTCGTGCTTTAACGCATCAATGCTGAACACTAGATTAGTTCCAGCTTCAGAGTTGATAGATATATGATCCGTGTTGGGTAGTAGAGTATGTATACGGTTCGAGCGATGTAATACCCCTGCGCTAGTCATTGAATGGCTGTAGGGTTCGAACTCGGAAGTTTTAATACAAAGGATACGTTTTTGGTTTAGGGGAGGATTCTCAATCATTTTATTAGTGAGGTTATTGGTGAGATCAATTACTAAATCAGCTTGGATTAAAGCACCGCGAAGGCTTTCACTTTGAAGCTTGATCGATGTTGTCTCCTTCTGATCCCACTGGATGTTGAAGATATCAAAACGGCAGCCCAACTTCTTGAGACCATCCGTATTGTTCGCTTGTACCTGATCAGTGACTAAATTATCGGTCAATACAATGACATAGGAGCCTTCGGTTACTCCGCATAATTCAAATTGCTGAGAGAGTGTTTCAGGTGAAATCCAAGAAATGATCGTGCCTCCTTCGTCCTTATCATCTTAAGTGAAAAGCAAACAATCGCCTCTTTAAATGTGAGATCGCACCCTCCAAAAGAGCATTGTGTTGTATCAATCTCCTTCCCATCCTTTTAGAAATCGCAGATTTTTGTTCATAGTCACAACTCTTGAAGCCTTGATGAGGTACTTTTTTCACGTGGAAAGAACTGACTTTTGTAACCGAGTTGGATGTGCCAGAGAAGCGGACTGTGTGCTTCTAATGGTTCCGCAAACCCGGAGAGCTTGGATTGTTGATACCGATCACGATAACGCAATAGACGGCTCGGCTTTATGTGAAATTCATGCAGCTAGAATTACCGTTCCACAAGGTTGGGAGCTCATCGACGAGCGATCTACCGGTCGCAAAAAGGCAAGAAAGTCTAAAAAGGCTATGAAGCGCAAAGAGGCTAAGGTTAAAACTGAAGTTGAGATATTGCAAGATGCCTATCAAGAACCTGAAATCAACATAGAAATCCCTATTGAAGATGTTCAAGCGCAACAGGAAATTGCAGCTGCGGGAAGCATTGATGTCGAAGAAGCCACTGCCCCTATTGAGGAACTCGTTTCTGAGCCTTTCGAAGACGCATTCCTTCATGTGGTGCCAGATGATTATTCAGACGAAGAAGTAACGCAAGGTACATTTTGGGATGAAGAAAAGGATATGCAACCCAGCGAAGAGAATCCTCTCCTCCAAAGAGCATTCCGAGTAGTGAACGACGACTAATCACCCAGAACGTGTTGTTGACAAAACTGTAGGCAAAGGCACTAATGTCTTTGTATGACTGATAATGAAGGTTCAATAACAACAGAAGTAAAGGATCACATCCTTCTCATAGGGTTAAATCGTCCAGAAAAACTAAACGGTTATACCCCAACCATGGCAACTCAACTTGTCGATGCAATGACAGAACTTGACACTAATGACGAATTATGGGTCGGTGTTTTATTCGCTCATGGTGACCATTTCACAGCTGGGCTTGACTTACCAAAATGGACAGACAGAATGTCTTCAAATGACAGATCTCATACCGATCAGAGTTCTCGCGTGGACCCCATGGCATTAGGACGCGCATGCAGAAAACCCATTATCACTGCAGTGAAGGGCATCACATATACATTCGGCATTGAGCTTGCTTTAGCTGGTGACATAATCATCGCCGCTGATAATTGCCGCTTCTCTCAACTAGAACCAGCTCGCGGAATACACGCTACCGGTGGGGCTACCATTCGTTTCGTTGAACGTGGCGGTTGGGGCAATGCAATGTATCACCTTCTTACATGTGATGAATTTGATGCTGAAGAAGCATACCGGATCGGGCTTGTTCAGGAGATAGTTCCGGTTGGTTCTGAATTGACAAGAGCGTTGGATCTAGCAGCAAGGATCTGCGAAATGGCACCACTAGCGGTACAAGAAACTAAAGCATCGTCAAAGCGCTGGATTGATGAGGGTTTCAAGGCAACTGTTAAGGCTATGGGGCCAGTCCAATCAAAATTGTTAGCTTCAGAAGATGCTAAAGAGGGAGTTGCGTCATTTGTTGAACGAAGATCAGCTCAATTTAAAGGCCGATAAGAGTCCAATTTGGAACCATATATTCCTCGTTACGCAAAACCGACCCAATCAACTAGCAGCAGAATTCTGCGCTGGATGATACCTATTATCCTGCTAGCCCTCGGAGCAGCGGTCGGAGCATGGATCTGGCTTTTAACGCAATCAACGGAGTCAATAGAAGAAGTTTTTCAAACCCCCGAGGTCATTCCTACGCCCATCCCAACTGTCATACCGGAAGTTAAAGCCCCCCTCGAACCTGAACCTGCGCCAACTGTGATGATCACCCCAGACCCCTACCCAGGGTGGGTTGACCCTTCATCAGTAGGTTCGCCTTGGGGTACAACAGTTGAAGGACTGCTTACTTTCCGCGGAAACCCAACACGCACCTTTTACGGAACAGGCCCAATACCTAGAAACCCTGAATTGAAATGGCAATACCCTCGTAACACTCTTCTGTGTGGCACTACCATGCTTGATTATCAGAACGAGGAATGGTGCGGACTCGGGTGGACAGGGCAACCAGCTATTTTCGAACGGGATGGCATCACATGGACAATCTTTGGTGCTTTAGACGGAGCTATTCATTTTCTTGACGCTGATACAGGAAACCAGCTATTAAAACCATTGCAAACAGATGACATCATCAAGGGATCAGTGACCGTAGACCCAGACGGTTTCCCGATCGTATACACCGGTGGCAGAGATGACTTACTTCGGCTCGTGGCGATAGACAGGGGGGAACCGTTAGTTCTTTGGAGCCTCGACTCAGACACTGTTGAAGGAAGCGTATGGAATAATGACTGGGATGGTGCACCGCTCGTAATTAATGATTATCTCTTCATAGGTGGAGAGAATTCAGTATTTCACATCATTAAACTCAACAGATCATATGACGAAGACGGTTTCGTAATGGCTGAGCCAGAACTCGTCTTCGCAGCGCCCGGATATGACGATGACTTGATAAATACCGTTGGAAGTAATGTCTCCATTGAAGGTTCCGTTGCCATCAGTGGAGATACAGCATATTTCGCTAATTCTGGAGGGCTTGTTCAAGGATGGGACTTATCGTTGCTCTCAGTAGGTGAAGATCCTGTCCGCAATTTCCGATACTGGGTTGGTGACGACGTAGACGCAACAATTGTTGTAGATGAAGAAGGTTATTTATATGTTGGCGTTGAATACGAAAGAGGATTCAACCGCTCATTTCAAGTAGGGCAGTTCATCAAATTAGACCCTTCCAATCCCGATGACCCATTCGTTTGGTCAATATTTGACAACGCTGAACTCCCAGATGGTGTTTGGGCAACAGCAGCTCTGCACAAAGACTTAGTTATCATTGTTACCGACTCCGCACGAGTTATTGGAATAGATAAGATCACAGGTGAAATCCGTTGGGAATTTCTCATTCAAGGCCCCTTATGGAGTTCCCCTGTCGTTATCGATGACGTTCTACTGCAAGCCGATTGCAGTGGCTTCCTGAACGCTTACGACGTGAAAGACACAAGTATAAAACCTGAGCGACTTTGGCGTTTCCCTGTAGGTAATGGTTGTCTGGAGGCCACTCCGGCTGTATGGGATGGGAAAATCATTATCGGGAATAGGGATGGGAAAGTAATCATGATCGCTGAGGAATAAAAGATCACTGACTCCGGTCATCAAGAAATGGGTATTCGCTGCGGACCTCTGAGACGACTGAGGGACTCACTTCGCCTATGAGTATTTCAGTCAGATTTGAGTTAGCGACTACAACCTCAGCGCCAAGCGGGTCGATCAGGAGTGAATCGCCTGAGTATCTAATTCCATCTCCCGACCCAACTCTATTCACCCCCATCACATATGCCTGATTCTCAATGGCGCGAGCAGTAAGTAAAGATTTCCAATGGTGTGCTCGACTTTCAGGCCAATTAGCAATAACAACATACAGATCTGTTCTGGGTGCCAAATCCCAGAAATCGGGTGCAAAACGTAGATCAAAACATATAAAAAAACTAACTTCCGTTCCGGCGATATTTAATGTAAGTGTTTTCTGGCCGGGAAGATAATGGTTGTCTTCTTCAGCGAAGGTAAACAGATGCTTCTTGGCATACGATTCCATTGAATTATCTGGATAGGCCACAACAAGAAAGTTATGAGGTTTCGTTTGCCCCTTTGCCATTGCCGGTACGGAACCACATATTGGGACTCCAGTCCTTTCGGCTTCGTTCATTAGAAAGGAGATGCTAGGGCCATCTGTGCCCTCGCTAATCATTTCCGTGTTCATTGAGAAGCCAGTACTGAAAAGTTCTGTGAGGATAATTAAATCCGGCCCTTTTTCTGCAGCCTGAGATATTAGAGGCCGCAGGTTAGTGAAGTTCTTTTCTTTATCCTCCCACACTATGTCGTGCTGTATGCCCGCTATTTTCATGTGAGACTCTCTATAGTTTGTAGTCGTTCAACAGCTTCCTCAAGGACATCAAGTTTTTTGCAGAAAGCAAATCTTATTAACGTGCTTCCGAGGTCTTTATTGTCATAGAAGACAACGTTAGGGACTGCGACAACACCACACTGAACCGGCAGGTCCAAACAGAACTGTTTTCCGTCTTCGTACCCAAGTTTCTCTATATCAGCCGTAACGAAGTAGGTTCCCTGCGGAGTAAATGTAGTCAAACCAGCCTTTTCTAATCCTTGTGATAAACAATCACGTTTTACTCTCATATCTTCAAGGAAGTTGTCAAAGTAGTGGTCAGATAGGTTAAGAGCTTCAGCAATAGCATGTTGGAATGGGGCTCCATTTACGTACGTTAGGAATTGTTTTGCTGTCCGAACAGTATCTAAAAGAGCTGGCTGTGCGCAGACCCACCCAATTTTCCAACCGGTGAAACTGAAAGTTTTGCCTGCTGATGAGATTTGAATCGTTCTATCGCGCATACCGGGATATTGGATTAAAGGGATATGTTCTCCTTCAAAAACAAGATGTTCGTACACCTCATCACATATCGCTACTAAATCATGTTCAATGCAAAGGTTCGCTATTTGGCTTAACTCATTATGAGTAAATACTTTTCCCGTCGGGTTGTGGGGTGAATTCAGTAATATGGCTTTTGTTTTCCCATTAATTAACTTTTCCAGGTCATCAATACTAAAGGTGTACTCGGGAGTGTTGAGTGTGACCACGCGACGCACGCCGCCTGCTAAAGCGATTGAGGCAGCGTATGAATCGTAATATGGTTCGAAGGTTATTATTTCATCTCCTTGTTCACATATCGCTAATAGAGATGCAGCAATTGCTTCAGTCGCACCGGCGGTTACGAGAACTTCAGTTTCAGGATCAAATTCCAAACCGTAGAAGCGCATCTGGTGATGTGAAATAGCGTCTCTTAGCTTTTTAATACCTAATCCTGGTGGGTATTGGTTATGACCATCTCTAATTGCAGTTATTGCTAATTCAGCTATTTCTTGTGGCCCATCGGTATCTGGAAATCCCTGTCCAAGATTGATGGCACCTGTCTTTACGGCAAGTGCAGACATTTCCGCAAAAATGGTTTCTCCAAATTCACGCATTGAATTTTTGATATAAGGGTCCCCTGAATGTTCCACGTTCATAGGCTACTCGGAACTATTCATCAAGGCAGTTACAAATTCTTCAAATCACCCTTGCAAGCTTTTCATGAAAGATTCTCTCTCCGATTGAACAATTTTGTGAATATGACATTCAAGATGGTGGTCGTTAACGATTCCAGTTGCTTGCATGAATGAATAGACTGTAGTCGGCCCTACCCATGTCCACCCTCGGTCTTTAAGATCTTTACTTATTACTTCAGATAGCGCTGTCTTCGCCGGTAATTTGTCATAAGGACCGTCAGTAACGAATTGGCTGAAATACCAGAAATAATTTTTCAGTGAACCCTGTTCAGTTATGAGTTCTTTAGCACGATGAGAATTATTGATTACCGACCTGATTTTGCCTTCGTGCCGGATAATACCAGCGTTACCTTTAAGTGCTTGGACTTCCTTTTCGCCATACTTTGAAATTTTATTGAAATCAAAACTAGAAAAAGCTTCTCGGAAATGTTCGCGTTTACGAAGAATAGTTATCCAAGCCAAACCAGCCTGAAACCCTTCAAGGCAAATCTTTTCAAACAACTTGTTGTCGTTACCTTCTGGGTACCCCCACTCTTGATCATGGTATTGGACGTATAGTTC
>CAJWRY010000066.1 GCA_913046155.1 uncultured Candidatus Nemicrothrix sp.
GGTACATACTCATCATGTTCTGCACACGCTATATATAGCTCAGCTTTCGTTTGCTGAAATCCTAAATGTGGTGAGTCATCGGCATCAACCACTAATCGCACACCATATATTGATGCAGCCGCCTTTATCTGTGATGGGAATGCTGAAGCCACGAACAGCGAAAATGGCCCACTCATACAGTAACCAACGCATCCGATGGATTCCTCGTCAGCATGTTCATCTGATTTGATAAAGTTCAGTATCGCTTCGGTATCTCGAACTACCATTCGGTTTCCGATACCAGACATTAACGTGAACATCTCTTCAACATTGCTTCCAGTTTCGAAATCTAATTCAAAGTGGTCTGTCGTCCGGTAGTACAAATTAGGAAGAACAACATAGTATCCAGTCGTAGCAAGGCGTCGTGCCATATCATGAAGCTCCTCGCGTTTACCCGGAGCATCCATAAAAAACAAGATGACAGGGAAGGGACCATTTTCTTCAGGGTGACATATAAACGACCCCATCAAACCTTCAGTTGTCTGGATATCAACATGATGTTCAATCATGTTGCGAGCTTAATTCTTTATCTTTCAAAAGGCTTGTTTGATTCTGAAAAAGACAAAGTAGTAACCTGCGCGCTATACATGTAAGAAGTGAGAAGGTTTGCATGATTGATTTATCAGGAAAGACAGCTTTAGTTACCGGAGCCGCATCAGGCATCGGATATGGCATGGCCAAACGACTAGCTGAATGCGGAGCTAACGTTGCACTTTGCGATATCGGATCAAATGTGCACAATATTGCAAACGAAATAGCCGATTTGACGAGTAGCAAGCTGAAATCAGCTGTTATTGACGTTAGGGAAGCATCCCAAGTTTTCGCATTCACTAACGATGCGGTCAATGAATTCTCTGGCCTAGATATTGTTATAGCGAATGCTGGAGTGTGGACTTCCACAGACCCTGTAGAGGACTCACAGGGAAAAGCTGTTTCTGACTGGGATTTGCTCGTTGATACGAACCTTAAAGGTGTCTTTCTCACAGGCAGGGCAGCAATCCCTCACTTAGTAAATAGTGGGGGAGGATTCATTCTTAATATCGCTACTGATCACATTTGTCCCCCTCCAGGATTCGCAACAGGAGGCGGCACACGAATGGATATTTATGATGCCTCCAAATGGGGAATAAACGGCTTGACACAGAGCTGGTCAAAGCGTCTCGGTGCAGACAATGTACGCGTTAATGCCTTTTGCATGGATGCAACTGACTCAGCGATGATAAGGTACGCTTCACAGAAATTCAACCGAGACATGTCCGATGACATAGTTGATTCATGGATGAAACCTCACCAGCTCGCAGACCTAATGCTAGAGCTTTATAACGAGGGCCCTGATGGCCGTACAGGCGAAAATATCGGTATCTGGTTAAACCACCCCATAGCGCTCCCTCCACGGCAGGAAATTCTGCCGTCCCGCCATCCATAAGAACATCATGAGAGTAGGGGTTTCGCTATCATCAACAACTTTTGAAAATAACCCGTATATAGGTGCGAGTGCTTTAGTTGAGAGGGCGCAAGTAGCGAATCAAGCAAAGTTAGACCTTCTTTCCCTCGGGGATCATCATTTGACACCTGTGAACTATTTCCAAAACGTTCCCATGCTTGGCCGTTTGATGGCTGAGTGGAATTCGGGGCCAGTAGGGTGCCTATTTCTATTGCCGCTATGGAATCCTGTGCTGGTCGCCGAACAAGTGGGAACTCTGGCTGCTTTAACACAGTCAACATTTGTTATTCAAACAGGTGTTGGAGATGGGCAGGATACGTTTGAAGCTATGGGCGCAAACATCAAGACTAGGGGAAGAGTACTTGAGGAAAGCATAACTGAGATTAAAACTATTTTCGAGCGTAGGGGAGTAACAGGAAACCCAGACCTGCAGGTCAACCCGATTCCGAAACAGAAAGTTGAATGGTGGATTGGAGCAAGTACGAGTATTAAAGGAATCCAACGAGCAGCAACAATGGGGGATGCGTGGTACGCCGCACCATTCCTCAATCCCGCAAAGGCTCAAGAATTACTCGCTCATTATCTACAAGCCTGTGAAGAACACGATAAGGAACCGCGTCCAGTTATTCGTAAAGACATCATTATTCTTGAAAATGGAGAGAAAGCCTTGGAAATGGGGTCTGAGATCATCCAACGCGGTTACCGTGGTATGAAAAGCGATGCAGTCATAGTCGGCAATCCGATTCAAGCCGCTGAGCAACTACGCCCTTTCAAGGACATGGGCTTCACAGATGTCACATGCAGATGCATGAGCATCCCTCACGAAGAGACACTTGAATCAATATCGCTGTTAACCCAAGTAAGAGAATTGTTGAATAACTAGTTTTTAGGCCAGACTTTCGGGCAATATTCGTGTGTGAGAACATCTCCTTCGGTAATTGTTTCGTGATGCGGTTTCAACGGGGCACCCCGCCTGAGATGATACCTAGCATCATCTCCGCAATACCGAATAGAGATAGCCCGACGAGATTGGCTCCCTGACCTATTCGGTGATGCTCCGTGGAGGGTGCGGGCATGGTGGATGCTAATATCACCTACTGACAGAGTAGGCGCGACAACATCTTCAAAAGCAACTGACGGGACCCGCTTCCCCTCAGTGTTTGGAAGAGGCTCATCTGAAACAAACCAGTTTGGCCTATACGCAGATCTATCATTATGTGACCCCTTCACGAACCGAATCGCACCGGTATCCGGAGAAGCGAAATCAAGCGGAACCCAAACCGTGCAGACCTGCTCTCCACTCACATGAAAGTAGGACAGATCTTTATGAAATGCTGTTTCTTCAGCAGTATTTGGTTCCTTGACCAAAACAGAATCTTCATACAACCACAACGATTCACTTTGCAGGACCCGTGCCACAACCTCTGGGATAACCGAATTGCAAGCAAAGGTTTCAAAATCTTTATTATTAACCCAGTGATCAGTACCAGCTAAGAAGCGTCCCACTTTCTTACCTGCAGAAATACCCTTATCGATAAGTGTAGTTTCTGGTGTTATAAGAGATCCGAGTTCTGAGAGGTCAGTACCATCTTCATCAATTACCCTGCTGATCGGATCCTCCATAGATAACACATAATCAGGATCAATGACGTTTCTCAGAACAACGAAACCATCACCCCAAAACTTTTCAATGTCTGCTTTCTCCACGAACCCGCCACTGTCACTCATGAGGCTTTCCATTTACTACTCTATTGTCATAGAGCTGCCCTATTTCTCTGTCCGAAAGTTGAAGAATATCAGCGAGAATTTCTGTAGTGTGTTCTCCTAGAAGTGGGGCCGGTAGAGGTGCCGATCGGCCGATTCCTTTGAAATTAAGAGGGCTTCCCGGCGTGAGATATTCCCCGATACCAACTTGATTAATTGTTGTAAACATCGGATTGGATTCTGAGACACGTTGGTCATTTTCTACTAGCTCTTTGAACGTTTGATATGGCCCCCAGCAAACGCCTAAGTCATCCCAAATTCGTTGTATTTCGCTAAAGCTTTTCGTCTGACACCATGCCTGTATGTGAGGATGTATTTTCTCACGAGCTTTGAATCGGTCTCCTTCATTTTCTGATAAATCAAGGCCTTCTTGGTCTGCGAGATGTTCCATAGCTTCTGTCATTTCACATGCAGAGCATAGGGCTTGCCATTGTCTCTTTGTTATAGCGACCGCAATAACTCTTTTCCCGTCAGCTGTGGTGTAGTCCCGACCGAGAGCACCGTATAGTTCATTTCCGATGCGCTCACGCTCAGAGTTTAGAATCTGAGCCTCAGCAATATGTCCAAGGGCAGCAACAGCCGAGAGTGCCACGTCACTAAGGGCCAATTTAATGAGCTGCCCTTCGCTTGTCCGATCTCTATGTCGACCAGCAGCGAGAAGTCCCATAGCTGCTGTCTGCCCACAGACGATATCCCACGCTGGCAGTACATGATTTATAACGCCATCGTACCCCTCAGGCCCTGTCACAAATGGGTAACCCATGGCTGAATTGACTGTGTAATCAAGGGCGGTTGTACCATCGTGGTTCCCTACTATGTTCAGCATGATCAGGTCTTCGCGCTTTCCGCTAAGATTCTCATAAGATAACCACCCTTTGGTAGGGAAGTTCGTTAAGAAATAACCGCAATCCTCACCCGGCGCACCAATTAACTCTACGAGGAGTTCTTGTCCTTGTCTGGTTCGAAAATCAACTTGAATTGATTTCTTTCCTTTATTAAGTCCAGCCCAGTACAGCGATAAGCCATCTTCAGTCAACGGCCATCGCTTATAATCAAGACCTCCACCTATGGGATCAAATCGAATGACTTCGGCCCCTAGCTGGGCCAGGGTCATTCCACCAGAAGGTGCAGCAACAAACGCCGACCCTTCAATGACTCGCATGCCGCTGAGCGGACCACTCATTCGTTCCCCTCTTCTCTAATTCCTAAAGATCTTTGTATAAAACTCAACTGTATTCGTAAAAGGTTCTCAGCAACAGTTTCTTGTGGGGTCATATGTGTGACCCCAGTGAGTGGAAGAACCTCATGAGGCTTACCTGCCTCAAGTAAGGCCTGAGATAATTGAAAGGTGTGAGCAGCAACAACATTGTCATCGGCTAACCCATGAATCAAAAGTAGAGGTCGCTCAAGTTTGTTTGCTTCGTTGCATAAGTTTGTTTTAGCGTAATTCTCTGGTTCCGTCTCAGGATGGCCAAGGTATCGTTCGGTATAGTGCGTGTCATAGAGCGACCAGTCAGTGACAGGAGCTCCTGCAACAGCAGCATGGAATACATCAGGTCTTCTAATCAGAGCTAAAGCGGCTAAGTATCCACCAAAAGACCAGCCGCGAATCGCAACCCTATCTAAATCAATGAAATCATAGTTTGCCGAAATGCTATAGAGCGCATCAATTTGGTCCGTAAGAGCGTAGGTGGCGAGATCTCCATAAACTTCCCGCTCAAAACTAGGGGACCGTCCGGGTGTTCCTCGTCCATCAGTTACTACTACAGCAAATCCCTGATCAGCGAACCATTGTGAAACTCCAAAAAGGCCACGCGCATTTCGAACCCGTTGAGCATGGGGACCCCCATACGGGTCAAGCAAAACAGGGAGAGTAGTCTCACCATCATGACCTGCCGGAAGAAGTACGGCGGTTTCAAGGTCAAGCTCTCCAGTTTTATGGAAAAAACTATTGAGCGTGATGTTAGGAGTTTCTGAATAGTCTGGAATCTCAATAATGAGTTTGTCACTTTTATAGAAACCTGTTTTCACTCCATCAAAGTTCATACTTCGGTGCTGAATAACCATCAACGCATCGTTAGCATTAGCTTCATGAATTCCCGCTGTTTCGGTAATCAAGGTAGTTTCGCCGGACACAGTCACGCGACATATCTGTTGATCTAATGGGTTCGGATTACATGTGGCTAGCAGACCGTCTTCGCTGTAATGAATTAGGGATCGTATTTGAATTCCCTCAGGAGAACAAGGTCTCCCATCAACCATTACTCTTCTTGTCTCATCGTGATCCTCAATTGTGATAATGCGTTCCCCAACTACTTTCGGAGCACCGGGAATAATTTCAACCCAGCACCGATTGTTCCATCGATATATTTCCTCAGTAGAACCATTTGTCGTGTTGACATGGAGTATCCCTGCTGTCTTTTGATCACGTGTTTGAACAGTTGCAAAAATAGCATCTTGATCAGTCCACTGAATACTCACAAGATATTCCCATGAGTTGTTCTGATTCCAGTCAATAGAGACCGACTCTCCATCTAATGAATAGATTTCAAGGCCGACATTGGGGTTCTTCGTTCCGGCTTTAGGATATTTGATCACTGCAGGCGCATCGCTAGGATCTGATGATTTGAGGATATGCCATGAAAGAACATCTGATTCGTCAACGCTCGTAACTAGTAGCTTGTTATTATCTGGCGACCACCAATATCCCCTTCGTCTGCCCATCTCTTCCGCAGCGATAAAATCAGCAACACCAAATGACTTTTCACCTGTTTTTGATGGGCTGACAGCGTGATCGCTTCCATTTTCGTCAACATATCTCAATTGGCCTTCTGAAACATAGGCAATCAGGTTTCCGTTAGGGCTTATTTGCGGGTCAAAAATATCTCTACCCAAATTGAAATGAAATACCTCTGAGGACTCAACCCCGACTTTGAACAACGACTGATTAGATGCAAACGCTATGTTCGGTGAATGACTGTTCGCGCTGTACGATACGATTCCGGCCCCTATTTCTCTAACCCGTTCACGGCGAGCCTGCTCTTCACGGGAAATAATCTCACCACTACTGTTATTTATTAAAGTTTCAAGGTCAGCAATTACTTTCGTTTGGCCTGAAGAAGCACTCCAAGACCACAGTTTGTTCAATGGGTCTTCACTCGAATTTGATTGTAAGAACGTGACCCAATCTCCACCAGCAGACAAGGAAAAGGACCGTGGCGCGCCAATAGTAAATCTTCGTGTTCTAGCGTTTTGTCTAGGGAATGATTCCATCAATATTTTTTTCCTTATCTTCTTCCACGATATTCGCTACAAACAGGATCTTCACCATAGAATCCGAGTAATGACTAGAGATCAAAATATGGAAGAGCAATACCGCCTCAAGACTCAGCAATGGCTTAAAGATAATATTGATCCCCTCAAGGAACGACAACCATTTTCAACTCTTCATTGGATGCCCAGTAAAGAAACCGAAAAGAACCATCACAACGCATGCCAGCAACTGCAAATGAAACTGTACGAAGCAGGTTTTGCAGGAACTACCGTCCCCACCGAATACGGCGGCCATGGTGGTGACGCATGGATGCAGAAAATCTTCCGTGAAGAATCAACTGGATATCAAGTGCATACTGGCTTCTATCATTCGATAATCGCGATGGCTCTTCCTGCTTTACTTAAATACGGAACAGAACATCAAAAACAAGAGCACATCAAGACACTGATAAGTGGTGAAGTCAGTTGGTGTCAACTATTCAGTGAACCTGGTGCAGGCAGTGACTTAGCTGGGCTAGGAGCTAAAGCTGAACTTGATGGCGATGAATTTGTGATACACGGACAAAAGGTGTGGAACTCTGCCGCAATGTACGCAGATATGGGAATCCTTCTTGTAAGGACAAACCCAAATGCGCATAAACATGAAGGCATAACTTTTCTCCTATTTGATATGGACCAACCGGGCGTCGAAGTCCGACCGCTGATACAAGCACATGGCGCAGGGCACTTTGCTGAAGTCTTTTTAGACGGCGCACGGTGCCACATACAGAATGTGCTCGGAGAAATAGATAAGGGGTGGGGGCCAGCTCGGGTAGTAATGAGCAACGAGTCAGCCATGATCGGCGGAGCGGCAGGAGATAACCCAAGTCAACTAATTCAGTTGGCACAAAGCCTAGGAAGGAGACATGAGCCTGTTTTGCGACAAAAATTAGCCAACGTGTATTCCAGAAATAAGCTTCTCAAACTAATGAGTGACAGAATCTCTGTAGCTGTCCGTAACGGGCAGATGCCACCTATTCATCCTTCAATTGTTAAACTCTTTGTTGCTCAGAATAGAAGGATTGAAGGTGATCTTGCCCAAGAAATTCTAGGCGCAGCTGGTGTAGTAACTTCACACACCGCAAGCGAGTGGGCAATGGAAGTCCTGCACTCCCGATACCCGATCTCCATTGGTGGAGGAACAGATGAAGTCCATCACAATAATTTAGGGGAGCAGGCACTAGGACTTCCAAGAGATATACGCGTTGATAGAGGGATCCCATGGAAAGACATTCCAAAGGGGTAGTCAAAAACCTCTGTTATGCGCACATATTCTTCACTGA
>CAJWRY010000067.1 GCA_913046155.1 uncultured Candidatus Nemicrothrix sp.
ATTGCAATCTGGCACTTCTGGATAGGGAACAATGCTAAATATGTCATATTGTTCCTTCTCCTTTCTGCACCATTCATTGGAGAGCAGGTCGAGGTGCTTCTCAAATCAGGAGGACTGCGGAAAATACTCTCAGTAGCACTACTGATTTCTCTCCTTTTCACCGGCTCTTTAGATGTATGGAGGGCAATGGATAAAACAACGGGCCCTTACCCTGTTGAGTACCTGACCGGTTCTGATGTGCTCGTAGGGGAATGGATTCTCAAAAACACTCCCACAGACGCCACGTTCGCAAGCGCAAACACCAACACACACCCTGTACGAGTACTCACCGGGAGAAGCGTCGTCTCGGGCTCACCAGGGCGATTGAACGACCTTGGTGTTGATTGGTACTCAAGAGATCAAGACCTACGATCTATCTATCAATTGCAAGAGGGTTATGGCAACCTCCTCGCACGGTATCAGGTTACGCATCTCGTTCTTGGACCATTAGAAAAGCTTCACTATGGACTAACACCGGATTATGACCTACAGATAGGGGAGGAATTAATTCTTCACGGAGCGCAACTAGTCTACGATCGCGCAAACTATCAGGTATACGATGTGCAGGACATGAAATGATAACTCAACGCCTCGACCGACTTAAAGCAGCGACCCAAAAGGAAAAGAGACTTACCTCTCCATTGAGTATTATCGTGATTCTAGCAATCATCGCTTTAACGTTGCGACTGTTATTTCTAGGCGAAAGACCATTTCATCATGATGAAAGTCTTGATGCATGGTTCTCGCTTCGCTTCCTCAACGGAGAATACAACGGCTACGACCCCGTTTACCATGGACCATTGCGGTTCTATCTCACTGCAGCAATATTCTGGCTATTTGGAATCACAGACATCACGGCACGACTACTAGCAGCAATAGCTGGCTTCATATTAGTTTTCACCCCATTACTCTGGAGGAAACACATAGGCATCGTGGGAACTATAGGGGCGATGACACTGATCTCCGTTAGCCCAACGATGGTTTACTTCTCGCGCTTTGGGCGAGAGGATTCGCTGTTTCTTCTACTCACAACGAGTTTCGTAATTTTTTTCATCGCATTTTTAGTAAAACCTCAAGGATGGCACCCCACCGCGCTCTTCACAACAATTATTCTCAGCATGGCAATAAAAGAATCCATTCTTCTCGTGATCTTCCTTTTCGGTGTCCTCACCCTTTTCCTCTCCCTCCAAGAAAGCCTTTCACACATCAAACAAGGAGCACTAGAGCGATTTCCGTTGCTAAATTCGCTACTCATTCCAGTCATCGGACTGCTCTCACTAACTCTCATATTGATCTGGATAGGGGACAGTGGAGGTAACGAGACCATAATCAAAATAGCTAGTTACTGCGGATTTCTGCTGCTGGTAACCATAGGGATGAGGGTTATCCCAACAACAGAAAAACATCATCAACCAGAAGTTTCCATACTAAAGTCATTGCGAGAGCCGAACCTAAAGCAATGGAGTATTTCACTCGCTATCGCCGGCATCACATTCGTTGCATTATTCACACAGTTATTTACCAACTTTTCCGGACCCAATACGACAAGCGCCCCGCATGGTGCCCTCCGTAATGGTCTCACCGCAGGGTTTCAATATTGGTCAAACCAACAAAGCACAGGAGCAAGAGGAGACTCTCGCTGGCATTACTACCTCTCAATGTTGATCGCATACGAATGGGTCATACTCTTCATTGCCCTGTTTGGGATCTGGAAAATTATTCAACAACCCACCCTTTTCAACCAAACGATCATGTGGTGGGCTCTCGGTGGACTCATTGTCTACTCTTGGGCAGCAGAACGCATGCCCTGGCTCATCATCCATATTCTCTTGCCTACCATCATCATTGCAGGACTAGGTATTCAGCACATTTGGGAAACAGTCTCCACGCAAAAGAAAAGGAAACAAATCGCATGTTCCGCAGCATTAATTCTTTTAATTTTCGTAGCTTTCCAATCCATTAAAACCAACTTCGACGACCCCGGTGAACCTAGCGAGCTACTGGTTCAAGCCGGACAAGCAACACCTGAAGTTGTTGCATGGACCAATCAGATATTCGACATCAATCGAGTATTCTATGCAGAAAATGGAAAGCACTTATCGGTCCAAATAGATAGCGATATCTTCTGGCCATACGGGTGGTACCTCCGAGATTTCCCGACATCCACATACGCAACAATCACTGCTGAAAACACGGCAACGCTATCAGCATCTCCAGACATTATTTTTCTACCCCAATGGGATAAGGTCCTTGCACAAAACTTAGTAGATGATTACGCTATCTTTCCCTACAACCATCGATGGTGGTGGGTTCCCCAATACGACGCCGGACTTTCAAGTCTCTCAGATACTCAAACCTTGGTAACCAACTGGGGGCAATGGATTTGGAATCGAACACCTTGGCAAAACATTCAAGGCAATCAAGACGGATGCCCATCAGCGCTGGCCGGACATGTCTACATAAAAGAATCAGTTTTGTCGCTGGCACAGAAAACGGAAGTTTGGAACAGCCCTCATCTCACTCCATCACTAATTCAAGGAGGCAGCCTCTGTTAACTCCCACAGAATTACTTCATCCACACGGTAAATACTGTTTAAATCGTCACTAAAAACACGCCGAATACCAGGATGTTCACCTAAATATTTCAATGCATCTGACGAGACAAAGCGACGCTCCTGTACCCCTACAATTACGTAACTAACACCATATGAAAGAAGGAAATCAGTCATGTACTTATGATCCTTCAGTGTATAAAAGTTCTGAACCTCGAATTTTCGTTGGCTGATCATATCCTGGTAATCGGTTCTTTGCTGGCGTTGATGCGATGACCAACCCAAAACCGTGGGGAGTCCCGTGTGGACCGCAATTCTGGAATTCCAATCATAACTAAGACCTGTCCATTCAACGATTGTCGGACTTCCGGAAACAGATGACCTGAGCCAGTTAATAAGTTCTAAATCCTCTCCTATCCGAACTATAGAAGGTTCCGCATCCAATCCATTATCGTAACGAGCAAATACAGGCTGAGTAGACAGGTAACTAAGTCCGTTTAAAGTCCTCAAATCCTTTGCAAAACGAGCATCTAATCGTGGCCCAATTGAAGAAAGGGGATAAACAATCACAATTATGAGTCCCATAACCAGGCTAAACGACCAGAGACTCGCAAATGACAAACGTCGCGAAGTCACCTGATTCTTTCTTTCTACTCGGATGCTTTGGTAAATAATCTGAACCGATAATGCAGATGCCAAAGCCAGTAACGTCCAGCCCTGCAACCAGAATTTGAAAACAGTATTCATTCTCTCAACATCATTACTTACAACAAATATTTCCGGACCCGCCAAAATCGCGAATCCCAATGCCCACAAACAAAAAGTACCGATCTTTTGAACAGACCTAGTACCCAGAATCTCCAAAACAAGAAGGTGCACCGACACTGCCGCCCCATAGGCGGACAAGGCAAGCGCCCAGCCAATTAATAGACCCAAAGAGAGTGCAATTAGTGCGTAAATAACATATAGCCAGAAATTCAATACGTTACGTTTACTGTGAAAATGCCGGACATCAAAAATACTCTGCAAGGATCTTCCTTTGAGTCTTTGGTGTGCCTCACGACAAATAAACACCAAAGCTATAAAGAAAAATACGCCCCAATGCGATAGGAAATCACTAAAGGGTGATACCCAACTTGTTCTCCTCAAACCCAGATCAAATGTTTCGCGGGCTTGATCGTATGGAATTACGAAGATCAGAAAAGTTATGAGAGATACAAATAAATGTCGAACGAAAATTAGTAACCGTAACCGAACCTCATCGGAGGCAAAGATACTTACTCCAGTCGTCAAAGCAAACATGGCGGAAATTGCAGTGACCCACCCCAAACCTGAAACGAATGCGCCCAAGGCTACAGACGCACTTGCAACAAGCCAGAGAATAGATTCAGCGAGACGACTATTGTGAACAGAAGAGAGCGCCTTCAATCGAAAACTAGTGCTACCAAATACAAATGCAACTACTGCGATCAAACATAGCGTTGGCATATCCCACGTATTTGTCATCTTAGAGATCGCTATTGTGAGACCAAGCATCGCAGCAAGGACTACTGAATGAATGAATCTGCCTCCCTGGCAACTAAAAACGTAGGCCATAGATAAAGCAATAAGCAACGTAAAGACCGGCATCCCCATCAGATGAGGGTGAAGATCACCAAAAAGGAAGGTAAAGAAAGGGAACTCAGTGATATCAAAGTTCCCAGTATTTACACGACTAGGGCCCCACCAATCATACGAAGGGAGGGGAGTTCCTTGAAGCCAGGCGACAAATCCGCCAAGGAATTCTAGGCAATCTCCCACTACAGGCCAGCCAGATAACAAATTCCATTTATCTACCTCTCTGAATTGGGCGTGATAACGGCGAACCCCATCGAAAGTTCCAGCTATAGCAAAAAGAAAAGACGCTAAGATCCCCGTTCTGATAGCACCACTAAGTACTGGCGGCTTAAATGAAGTTCTCTCTCTGGCGTAAGACACCAAGTTCACGATAATAGTGAGCACACCAAGCACAGCTAAAGAAACGTAAGTTGCTAATCCAAACTGGAAAACAAATTCAGGTTGCAACCCCAAAGCGACCATTGGAACAGCCAACAAAAACCATCCAAAGTAGTAATAATTCATCACACCACCTGCGAACCAAGGGTCGTAAGGTGGAAGATTTTCACTCCTTCCTATCGCAGTTAGGTAACCCATCTCCATGGGTTTTTCACCCCCACGGAACGCATCCCACATATCAGGATTCAAGAATCTCAACGCAAGAACAGCGAAAAAAACTCCTGCAAAAATAATCTCAACAGTTACCCATGTTCGCCGTTCATGAAGAAAGAAGTCCTTGATGATAGACCGATTACGAGATAACTGCCACAAACAAGTAGCCAACATAATTAACGACGACACAACAACTGCGAATCTTGAAAAATTGACCACATCCCACGAAACCAGAATCCACGTAATCGTCCCTATAGCAAGAAACCCGAAAACTTTACTCAATCCATAACCACGGTCAGGCAACGATTGACAAAGCTGAAGAATAGAGGGCAATACAAGTAACGCAGAGATTTGTAACCAAAGAAACCACCATAACCACCCAAATGAACCAGCAAAGATGCCCGACGAGAACCGTTCGTCGAACGTATCACCGCTCTGCATAGAGCGATATTGAGACGGTTCCAAGAGTAACGCATTCGAGGTACCTTCTCTCGGGAGCAAATTCGGGGCATTAGCCGCCGCAAACGGATTCAGAATTCGACGAGCTTTCTCAACATCCCAATCGTCTGACTTCTCCCAAATCGTAACAGCAGGGTGATCGTATACAGAGAATGTTTCTTCAGACCCCCATGAGGGAAAATCAAAACCCAATAGCGAAGGCTTATTCTCAAATGAAGCAATCTTAGAAAAGCCCAACTGTTCATTAAATAAAGCTTCGTAATAAGCGACCGTTGAGGGGTATTCAGCAGGCATTCGAGGAATAGAGTCATAGATCCTATTGCTCGACTCAATAATATAATCAACCTCATCAAGCTGCGCTAAAAGAACCTCCGGTTTGGCTAAACCACTTTCTTGGTCGATTGAAGAATCGGAGCGGAAGAGATCAAACTCAACAAGCGCATAGCTCCTTTCAGAAAGGTCCGCTGAGCGAATTGGAACGGCATCATCCCAAACCTGACGAGAAATCAAAGCCCCAGCAGGAATATTCTCAGTCACCCAGGATGACGCAGCTAATCTGGGGTGAGTCTTTTGGTAAACACCGTTAACGAAACCTGCCCCCCAAATCAGTACTACTCCCATTGTTAGGCTGCAGAATAGTGCAACAGAACCCCACACAATGTTGTCATGCTGTTGGCTCTTCAATCTGCGGACCGCCCCAACCCACAATCGATGGATACCGAATCCTCCGCAAGCAATGAGCATTGGATAAACAGGTAGATAGTAGCGGTTTAAGGGATTGAATTGGGTTGTTACAAGTGCCCCCAAAGCGATGACAAACGATATGGGTATCAACAAAGAGAAATCTTTTCTATGCAAAATCTCTCTGCAAACAAAAACAATCCCAATTAAGACACACACACTTATTCCAGGCCCCATACCTGACCAGAGCATTGATTTCAAAGGCGCAAATAGGGGAAGGCGGTCAACCCACTGAATAACCCACGGAAAATCTCCGCCTTTGTTTACATCCTGCAAATACTTGAGGTCAGTAACAAAATCGGCATGCAATTTAAGAGAGTTTGAGAAAGCGTATGGCTGAAAAACCCGAAACGTACCGATCGCCATCAGCCCAGAAACCGAGACCAAGGTCACAAAGGAAAAGAATGCCTCCGATCGCCTTGCACGACTAGTCCCCTTATCCCAGTTATTCGTGAAAGTCGTTAAAGCAAAAGCAAAAACTGGAGCAGTAAAGACAATGAAACCCGTGAATTTCGATGCGCCAGCTAATCCGCAAAAGAACCCGATACTAAGCGCTCGAATAATCTCACATCGTTTGGGGGGATCCCCATTCCCTAGTGTTCCATAGGACTTATAAAATAGCACCGATAATAGAACTGCGGCCGTTCCGAAGAACGTTACCCACGGCTCAGCTCCATGGAAATGACTGTATTGAATATGGATCGGAGCAAACGTCAAAAGGGTTGCTGCGATTAAACCTGCTGCTCTCGAAAACAAGGCGCGTCCCAAAAAATAGGTAAGTAGCACAGTACCGGTATCAATTAAAGCTGCTAATAGCCTGCCAATATTCTGGACTTCAAACCCGCTATTGAAGGTTTTGGCTACGTACATCTCTCCATTTGCAGATAACCGGTCCTCTTTCAAGTTAATCCCAACAGAGTCAACGGCCGATACAACCCAATTAGAAAGAAAAAAATCTGCCTCTAGGAATTCAGCTGCTCCCTTTGCCGCAAACAAGGGGAGAGTGCCATATACCCATGAGCTGCGGTAACGATATGGATTTAATTCTGAATCCTCAGAATTAAAGTATGTCACCGGATCCTCCCATTGAATATCCGCAGTCACAATGCTCCAGTAGCGTTCGTCGGGATGCTGGTGGGTTCCTTCATCCCAGTCCAAATTCCACACGCGCAAAAGGAAAGCAACCAAAAGCAAAACCACAAGGCCAACCCGCCGAAGGGAACTTTTCTTCTTCGTATTGAGCGACATGGAATCAGCCATGATAAACATTAGATCGTCACGGCAAAAGAAATGAAGTTTGTGGTCATTCAGAACAAACTAACGCTCCATAATAATCTCCATAAAGAGAAGCAAACTCATCCAATTAAGTGAAATGAGCCGGTATTATCGTTATATGTCAGTTGATGAAACACAGGTCAGCGCCAATGCGTTAGAAGTCACCGACGCCGCCTTGTCCACCGTATTAGAGGTGCGGTCAGAGGAAGAGAACCCAGAATCCACTGCTCTCAGAGTAGCCATAACTGGATCAAACGGACCCGAATTCTCTTATGACCTCTCTTTCGAAGATATTGACGAAGCTGGACCTGAAGACCACATATACCAAGTCAGCGAACTAACCGTCATCATCCCCCAAGCTGATCTTGAGAACTTAACAGGCGCCACTCTTGACCTTCCAAGCAATCCGATGCAAGGCGGATTAGTGATACGAAACCCTAATCGTCCAAAAATGTTAGAAGGTGAAGATAT
>CAJWRY010000068.1 GCA_913046155.1 uncultured Candidatus Nemicrothrix sp.
ACCCAATCTCGCATGGCTTCATTTATTGCGTCCTTTAATGTTCTGCTTCCTGATAGGGCAGGGCGGACTTCAGCACCCAATAGGCGCATCCGGAATACATTCAACTTCTGTCTCTCAATATCTACTTCACCCATGTAGACGACACAATCCATCCCAAATAAGGCGGCAGCTGTGGCTGTTGCTACACCGTGCTGTCCAGCTCCGGTTTCTGCTACTAGTCGAGATTTTCCCATACGTTTAGCTAGCAATGCTTGCCCTAGTACATTATTAATCTTGTGTGACCCCGTGTGGTTTAGATCTTCACGTTTAAGAAGCACTTTATAACCAAGCTCTTCCGATATCCTCTCACATTCCGTAATGGGAGATGGTCTGCCCGCATAATCCTTTAGTAGCCCGCTAAGCTCGTTCCGAAAGGCTTCTGAACCCCATGCTTCTCGGAACGCCTTTTCTAACTCTTGACAAGCTGGAATGAGCGTCTCTGGAACAAACATTCCTCCAAAGTTACCGAAACGGCCATTATTTATGGGCTCCGTCATCGCCATGTTGGATCCTCTTTCCAATCGTAGGGGTCATCTATTTCATCTCCATTATTGCCCATAGATTGCAGGTATTGACTAGTTTTCTTTGCCTCTTTAATAAAATCTCTAACCAAAATGGGGTCTTTAATTCCAGCCTTACGTTCCACTCCTGAGGCAACGTCTACGCCCCAAGGTCGGACTTTCCGGATCCCTTCGCTGACGTTTTGAGGCGTTAACCCTCCTGCAAGGATTAACGAGACTCCATCAGGCGCATTTTCTGCCATTTGCCAATCAAAAATCTCGCCTTCTCCAGGAGTCTCTGAATCAATTAGTACAGCGTCCGCACCAAACTCTCCCGCATTATAAAATGCTTGAGACCCTGCTGATACTGCTTTGAAAACGGTACGAACATCTTGTTTGATACGTTTGACATTCTCAGCAGTCTCCACACCATGTAATTGAGCCGCCATTAAGCCAGTTTCGTTAATTACCGAAATTACTCGTTCCGGTAGGTCATTTTGGAAGATCCCCACTGTCAATACATCGGGAGGTAATCTTCGGGCTATCTCAGCAGCTCGTTGTGCAGCTATCTTTCGCTTTGATCCATTGACGAAATTGAAACCAAGCGCATCTGCCCCCACGGCTATTGACAATAAAGCGTCCTCTTCGTTAGTTATCCCACATATCTTTACGAACATAATTTGACGTTATCGGAAATTACAGCGCAAGAAAAGGTTTCGATTTAGAGGTTACGAAATTGAATAATCAATTCATCTGGGAAATCAGACTTCACCAAGGATTCACCTATTAAAACAGCATCAAATCCTGCAGCTTTTAAAGGTTCTGCATCCGTCGGTGAGCTGATTCCGCTTTCGGCCACCTTGGCTATATGCTCGGGAATCTCGTTGACAACGCGTAACGCCCTCCTCTGATCAACTTCGAAAGTTTTGAGATCGCGTTGATTGATTCCTACCATTTTTGCTCCAGAGTCGAGAGCGATCTCAACTTCAGCTTCATCATGCGCCTCAACCAAAGCATCCAGATTCAGATATTCACAAAATTCAATGAATTCTGCGAGCAACTTTTGCTCTAGCGCAGCGACAATTAGTAACACACAGTCCGCGCCTATCATTTTCGCATCACAGATATCTCGGAAATCAACGGTGAAATCTTTTCGCAGAATTGGCACTTCAACTGATCTCCTGGCATTCATTAAATCTTCTTTTGATCCACCGAAATGTTCAGAATCGGTCAGGACTGAGATACATGCCGCACCGGCCCGCTCGTAAGTTTGTGCGAGGGCTACCGCATCTAAATTCTCTTTCAATTTCCCCTTGGATGGGGACCTTCGTTTGATTTCAGCAATTACAGATAAGCCTTTCTCAGCTAAAATTTGCTCCTTAAAAGTAGGGCTATTTCCTTGTTCTTCCGGTACCTTCTCAAGCAATTCATTTAGAGACCTAGGATCATCTTTTGCTCTTTCTCTGTGGTAAGCAAGTATTGAATCTAGGTAGGTTCCTTCGGTCATCAATCTATTTTTCTTCCACAGAGAAAGTATCTTGCCGAGAACTGATAGTCACAGCTTTTCCTTTTACTTTCCCCTCAGTCGATGCGGCGGCTTTGCGGGCTATGTATGCCAGCCCAACTGTTAAATTACCTTCGGAGGCCACTGAGCTAAGTTTCCCAATTGACACTCCATCTATTTCCACTTCATCTCCTATTGACATGGCTTCATGGCACGCAATTAGCATCAAGTTCTTGGGGACTTTATTACCTCTGCTATCTATTCGTGCTACAAGTTCTTGGCCGGTATAGCAACCCTTCGTAAAGGAAACACTCTTTTCGACTAACCCAGTTTCAGCTGGAATTACTTTCGCGTGTAATTCCGTTCCCATCTTTGGAATGACATTAATTATTCTTAGGAAGTCGGAGGATTGTTTCGGCTCAGGGAATTTCTGTAAGAGTGCTTCTATGTCTCCGCCTATAATGTCGACGCTGCTAATTTTGTGCCAAGCAGTTTGAGCTACAATTTGTCTTAAACTGAGATTTCCTGCGTAAGAACTTGCATCTTTGCCGGCTATCGTGACTCCGTTCCACTTTTCGAGAGTCAACTCGCAGTCGGTGCGTAACTTGAAACGAAGTAATCTTTCGGTAACTGCCTCACCAGAATCGCTATCCACGTCTAGAAGGTATTGATTTTCACTAATTTGGCTAACCCTTAACCAAGCATTGACTTTTCCATCTGGGTTCAAAAGGAATGACCAGACTGACTCCCCTTCTTTCATTCCTAGCACGTCTTGAGTTAACTGACCTTGAAGGTATTTGCCTGCATCGGGGCCATCAACCAAAATTACATCGCGCTCCAATTTGAGAGCAAAGGTTTCATTTTCGTAGGCCTCAAAGACCTTATTAACCTCTTTCATTGTTCCGAACCCGTGTCATCTCTTCTGCAGGTTTAACTGCTGCTATGAGTGCTTTAGCCTTTGCCCAACACTCATTATATTCTGCGACTGGGTCGCTATCGACGACAATCCCAGCTCCTGCTTGGACCGATGCTCCTCTAGGGGTGATTACCATTGTTCGTATCGCTATTGCATTATCTAGATTTCCATTAAAGTCTAAATAGCCCACTATCCCAGCGTATGGGCCTCGTCTAGTTTTCTCTAATTCATCAATGATTTGCATCGCTCGAACTTTAGGTGCCCCAGAAACAGTGCCTGCAGGAAACGCAGCCTTTAATACGTCAACTGGTTCGAAATCCTTTCCTAATGTTCCTGAAACTTGTGATGTGAGATGCATGACGTGGCTGTAGCGTTCTAATGTCATTAGCTCTTCTACTTGAAGTGCGCCAAAGTCACTTATCCTCCCTAAATCGTTTCTGGCAAGATCCACCAACATAATATGTTCAGCTAATTCCTTTGGGTCTTCTAGAAGACTATGAGCGAGAGCTTGATCCTCAGTTTGAGTTAGCCCTCGTTTCCGTGTCCCGGCAATGGGACGGCTCGTTATCGTGTTATCTCTTAATTGGATTAAGGGTTCAGGAGAGCAGCCAACCAATGTGACTTCTTCGTTTTTTACGAAGTACATATATGGGCTTGGATTTATTTGACGTAGAACTCTATACACGTCAAAGGGGTTGGCCTCTAGATCAAAATCGAACCGTTGAGAAAGCACTACCTGAAAAATATCCCCAGCGAGAATATAGTCTTTTGCCTTTTCTACTATCCCGCAATAATCATTCTCTGACATTGTTGACTTTACCTCTACAGAATTTGTATTTAGATTGGGAGGGTCCAGCAAAGGTTCAGATAATGGTTTTGCTCCGTCAAGCATTAAGGAATCCAAACGATTCTTCGTTTCATAATATGATTCTGCAATTTCAGATTCTGAGCTCTGAGGCTTAACGATCGCATTTGCTATAAGGAAGACTCTTTGACTCCAATGGTCAAAAGCTGCCACTTCACCAATCACTGACAGAATTGCGTCAGGTACTTGAAGGTCATCATTTGCAGGCGTAGGTAGGTCTTCAATCTCTCGAACAGTGTCATAACCTAGATAGCCAAGCAATCCACTGTACATGGGGGGAAAATTTTCAATCTGTGGAGCCGATAAGGTCCGTTGAAGCGCACGAACTGATTCAAGAATCTGCCCATTAACGTCAAATTCAATGGGTATCTCACCTTCAACCAGTAGCTGGCTATCAATTTTTTTGATAGTCAAAAGTGGGTTTCGTCCGATGAATGACCATCGACTCCATCGTTCGCCGTGTTCTACTGATTCAAGTAAAAACCCTGGTTGGTCGCCCACGATCCGTTCAAAGGCTGACACGGGCGTAATGAGATCAGCAACTAGTTCTTTCCAAACAGGAATGACAGTGTGTTCCTTCGCATGCTCGATGAATTGCTCAAGCGACGACTGCATTCTAAAGGTAAAGTCCTGTAGGTCCCTGATCGAGTCGTTCAGCTGCTACGGCATGAACATCTCTTTCACGAAGAATTATGTAATCATTTCCTCTAACTTCGACTTCATACCTATCTTCTGGGTTAAACAGAACTTGGTCACCGATTTCCATTGTTCTAACATTTGGGCCAGTGGCTTTTACTTCGGCCCAAGCTAACCTTCGAGATACTTGCGCTGTTGCCGGTATAAGAATTCCTCCAGATGAGCGTCGCTCTCCATCTTCACCCGGCATTTCAACGAGTATCCTATCATTGAGCATTTTCACTGGAAGGCGCTCAGACGGAGTGGGTACGGCAGAGTTTCCCTTCTTCTGTGATGAAGAGGTTTTAGTTTTACTCTTTGGTGCCTTTGATTTGTTTGATGATTCTTTTGTTTCCGTCACAGTCTCAACTTATCTTGTTCTCGGAAAAGTGACGACATGGGGAATCAACCTTTTATATCTCTATGCGGGCCTGACTGAGATGCCACGTTCAATCAGATAATTCTTAACCTCGCGAATCGTCAATTCCCCATAGTGGAAAACGCTTGCTGCGAGTAAGGCGTCTGCCCTTCCTTCTAAAACTCCTTGAGAGAAATGCTCTAGAGTTCCTACTCCCCCACTCGCAATTGTTGGGACTTTCGTGGATTGCGAGACCTTCGAAGTCAACTTGCAATCAAAACCGTCTTTGGTCCCATCGCGCCCCATAGAAGTAAGTAATATCTCTCCAGCACCGTATTCTTCACCTGTTTGCGCCCACTCCACTACATCGAGACCTGTGGCTGTTCTTCCTCCATGCACATAGACCTCGTAACCCGACCTACATTCAGGATTGTCACTCTGCTTTGCATCAATTGCTAAGACAACGCATTGGGTTCCGAATTCTGCAGCTATTTCGGAGATTAATTCTGGCTTTTGGACTGCGGCAGTATTTACGGAAATCTTTTCTGCTCCTTCACGTAAAATTTTTCTAGCGTCGTCAACACTTCGAATTCCACCTCCGATCGTGAAGGGAATAAAGATTTCTTCAGCACACCGACGAACAAGCTCAAAGACGGTTTCTCGTCTATCCGACGATGCAGTTATATCTAAGAAAACGATCTCATCAGCGCCTTCTTGGTCATACTTTGATGCAAGTTCAACTGGATCACCAGCATCTTTGAGATCCACGAAGTTGGTTCCTTTCACTACCCTTCCGTCGGTGACATCAAGACAAGGGATGATACGCACGTTAGTCATGTTCAGACTCAACATGCTCTCGACCTTCCGTTATGGCTATGAGCTCTGCAAGGTCTAATCGCTTTTCGTAGAGCGCTCTGCCAGTTATAACCCCAGCTAGTCTTGATCCATTTACTTGTAGCCCGACAAGGTCATGCAAATCCTTCGTCGACCCCAACCCACCTGATGCAATTACTGGGATATCAACATTTCTGAGAATCTGTGTTAAGCCTTCTAGGTCCGAACCTTCCATGGTTCCATCTCTTTTTATTTCTGTTACTATTCCAACTTCAGCTCCACTCATTTCAAGCCTTTTCAGAAGGTCAACTACCTTAAGATCTGTGGTAACTTTCCATCCGCGAGTTGCAACGTAACCGTCTTTTCCATCCACTCCGACTGCAACGCGATGACCATGATCAGCTATTCGTGTGACCAATTCGGGGTCCTCAACTGCTGCCGTTCCGATTACAGTTCTTTCAACCCCAATATCGTAGAGAAGTTTTGCAGTATCTGATGACCTGATGCCTCCACCTACTTGTACTGGAATCGATAGTTCTTCACAAATATTTTTTATGACTGATGTATTTTCGAGCGAACCGGTTCTTGCTGCATCAAGATCGACCAAATGAATCCACTCAGCTCCATCTGATTCAAAATTCAGCGCTTGAGAAATAGGGTCATCTCCATAGATTGTTTCCTTTGCATAGTCCCCTTGATAGAGACGAACACATTTACCATTGATCAGATCAATTGCCGGGTAGACGACGAAACTCATACGGTCCTTTCACAGATTTTTAGAAAGTTCTGCAATAACGATTGCCCTGCTTTACCTGATTTTTCTGGGTGGAACTGTGTTCCAAATATTAAACCCTTTTGAACTGCAGCAATGACAGATGATCCGTACACACACGTTGCAATGGTCGTACTTTGGAGATGGTTTTGTTCTGCAGCATATGAATGAACGAAATAGAACCACTCGTCATTTAACCCTCTAAGCAGTGGAGAGTCACCTTCAAGTTGTATTTGATTCCATTGCATCTGTGGTATTCTTGGAGCATTTTCAAGCAACTTCACTTTTCCTGTGAGTAAACCCAGGCCTTTGGCGTTAGGTGACTCATCTGATGTTTCATAAAGAAGTTGCATTCCTACACAAATTCCAAGAAAGGGAAGGCCATTTTCCACGGCTAGTAGCGCTAGCTCTCTTACACCCGAATCAGTAAGTGCTTTTGCACATTTTCCGAAATTTCCAACGCCAGGAAGTACAACCCCATCTGAGGTTAGGACCAAGTCCTTATCTGCAGTCAGATGCGCCTCCGCACCTGAAATTTCAAATGCTTTTTGCGCTGACCGCAAATTTCCAATGCCGTAGTCAAGTACAGCGACTTTAACCATTTACAGAACGCCTTTTGTGGAAGGTAGACTATCCCCCTTAACCCTCGTTGCCTGTCCTAAAGCTCGTGCAGTACTTTTAAATAATGACTCAATAATGTGGTGAGTGTTTTTTCCTCGTATGAGCACTTGATGCGCTGTTATCTCACTAGACATTACAAAGGCTCTCCAGAATTCCTCGATGAGTTGAGGGTCAAATGGTGGGTCACTAAGTATTTTCTGCCCCGGTGCTTCAACATCATAGAAGTGAAAAGGTCTTCCTGACAGGTCTAGAGAAACGTCCACAAGGGCTTCATCAAGCGGGCACGATGCGCTAGCAAAACGCTGGATTCCGAGTTTCTCCCCGACTGCTTCTTTGAAGCATGTGCCGATGGCTATACCAACATCTTCCACGGTATGGTGCGCATCAATCTCTAGATCACCTTTTGCTTCTACGTTTAAGTCAAAATTTCCATGTCGCCCTAGCTGGTCAAGCATGTGATTGAAAAATGGGATGCCAGTTTCGATCTGTGTTCTGCCTTCACCATCCAAATCCAATGAGATACCAATTAGGGTTTCTTTAGTTTCACGCCTGAAGGTCGCTGATCTTTTCTTCATTATCCTAGTATCGCCTTTAGTGAGTCAATAAACGAGTTATTT
>CAJWRY010000069.1 GCA_913046155.1 uncultured Candidatus Nemicrothrix sp.
CAGATGGTGGACCATCTGTTTTGACTAGATTCTTTTCAACCAAGTGCACAAGGTGACTAAACACAGATTGCCCCGCAGCCATGTGGAGGATATGTGGAGTCTCAACGTACATTTCTGTTACTAGCTCCGGAATTGTTTTGCTTGCGACATGGAGGCAGTCAAGAATTTGGTTTTCTCTGCTTATTCTGTGGTTGATTAAAGCTGAAGTGAAATCAATGGGATTTGGGATTCTTGGGCCATGGGTTGGGTAAAAGAATTTATCTTTTCTTTCGAGAAGCATGGTGAGACTCTCCATGTATGCGTTCATAGAGCCCTCGGGTTCAGGAATCACTGAAGTGCTCCACCCCATGACGTGATCGCCAGTGAATAAGCTTTGCTCTTCCTTGTAACCGAAACAGAGATGATTCGAGATGTGGCCAGGGGTGTGTAAAGCCTCAAGGGTCCAAGTTCCACCTGCTATGACATCTCCATGCCCAATTTCTATATCTGGGCTGAAAGACATATCTCCTGGCTCTTCTTGATCATGTTCAGTGTTTTCTTTGGAGGAAGCAGGCATGCTTTTTCGTAATTCCTCTATCTCTTCTTCGGTGGGGTAGAGGGCATCCCAAGTAGTGGGTTTTGCGAGAATGGCGGACTGTTCAGAAACCACGGGGTGGCTTCCGAAGCCGAGGATAGGTGCGCCGGTGGCAGTTTGAAGGGCTCTACTCGCTGGAGAGTGGTCTCTATGCGTGTGTGTAGCGATAATGTGAGTTATTTCTTCACCTGAAACTGCTGCGAGGATTGCAGCAACATGTTCATCATCCTCTGGGCCCGGATCAATGACTGCGACCTGTCCACGCCCGACTATGTAAGTCCCCGTCCCTGTGAAGGTGAAGCGTCCAGGATTATTTGCAATGACTCTTCTAATTCCCGCCGTGACCTGAACAACTTCTCCGTATTTAGGGTCAATTTCTGTAACATAAGGAATGCTCAAGGTCCCGAACTCCCAAGGTGATCAATTGCATCAAGATAAGTTGGTCGCTCTCCTCCTCCATGAAGAACAATATTTGAACCTGATAACCATCCCGCTTTATGGGAAGCTACGAAAAGGCAGGCGTCTGCGACATCTTGAGGCGAGCCCATGCGGCCTAATGGTATTGTCTCAGCGATCTTTTCAACGGTGTTATCGTCCCCGTAGAAACTTCTGCTTTCCTCAGTTAATACCAACCCTGCGCTAATGGAAACAACACGAATTTCTGGTCCCCATTCAAGAGCAAGCGTTTGCGTGGCATTAATAATTCCTGCCTTGGCCGCCCCATAAGCCACTCCAAAAGGGTTAGGTCGCATGCCACTTACGCTTGAAATGTTGATAATTACCGCCGGGTCTGATGAAGCTCGCATCAAATCACCTGCGATCTGTGAGAAGATGATAGGAGCTATCAAATTTAAATCCACAATGCTTTTTGTGAATTTTTCGCTTGCGCTAGCGGAGTCGGCTGGTGGGGCCCCACCAGCGTTATTGACTAGGATATCTAATTTGCCGTACTTGCTCTCGCAAAGTTCAACTACTTCTTTCATGTCCCCGGTATTACGGACATCACAGCTGACAAAGTGTGCTTTTCTCCCTGAGATACTGATATCGGACTCGGGGAGGGTTCGTGCACATACAAGTACCTTCGCCCCTGCTTCAAGGAATGTTTCAGTGATAGCTCTACCGATTCCTCTAGTTCCTCCAGTTACGATAGCTACCTTGTTTTCTAAGCTATTTTCTATACTTTTCACGATTCGCCCTTGAGCTATAAAATAAGTACCTTTACTTATTGTGCCAGATGTTAGTAGTAATTGAGTTAAGGGAAGATTTTATCTAGCCTTATAGGTAAAGAAAAGTGAGACAAAGTGCCTAATAAAGTCCTAACCGAAGAAGAGGTTGTGTCAGAGATACAGGATGGGATGACCATTGGTGTAGGTGGTTGGGGTTCTCGTAGAAAGCCCATGTCACTTATCCGTGCCATTATCCGTGCGGGGCGGAAGGATTTAACCATTGTGAGTTATGGGGGGCCAGAAATTGGTCTTCTAGCAGCGACAGGTCAGTTACGCAGAGCGGTCTATGGGTTCGTATCATTAGATTCAATACCGCTTGAACCGCACTTTCGTGTTGCTAGACAAACGGGGTCAATCATTGCGACAGAATTTGATGAGGGGGCCTTTTATTTGGGATTATTAGCGGCTTCCCACAGAGTTCCTTTCTACCCAACGCGTGCTGGGTTGGGATCGGATATGTTAAAAATGAATCCGGAGTTAAAAGTCATTACATCTCCATACAGCGATGCAGACGGTGAATACGAACAGTTAGTTGCCATACCCGCCTTTGACATTGATGTTTCATTAATTCACATGAATCGTGCCGATAAAGGTGGGAATGGTCAATTTCTGGGTCCAGATCTATTCTTCGATGATTTGTTCGCAATGGCAGCGAAGAAAACATTTATGAGTTGCGAATCAATTATTGATACTGAAGACTTTCTCACGCACGGAAGTGTGCATACTCTAAAAATTCCCAGAATATTCGTAGACGGTGTCGTCGAAGCCCCGCAAGGAGCTCATTTCACTGAATGCCCTCCGGACTATGGGCGAGATGAAAACTTTCAAAAGTTCTATGCTGCAACAGCAAAGGATGAAGAGTTATGGAAGCAGTTCAAATCAAGATTTTTGGATCTCGAAAATCACTCTGAATACCTTAAGTCTCTAGAGTCTTTCAGGGAGAGCCAATGAGGAGAGCAGATATATGTGTAGTTCAAATTGCAGAATGTTTTCGAGATGATGCAGATATTCTCTGCAACCCAATCGGTATCAGCCCCATTATTGGTGGCCGTCTAGCGAAAGCTACTTTTGCAAATGAAGTAGTTATGACAGATGCTGTCTCTGTTCTCGCTGCGAACATTATCCCCTTAGGTGATTCAAGTGCTGAGCGTGTCATAGAATCCTACGTGCCTTACAGAACTATATTTGATATTGTCTGGTCTGGTCGTCGCCATGTAATGATGGGAGCAACCCAAATAGATCAATTCGGGAACCAGAATATCGCCGCTATTGGTGGATATGAAAAGCCGAAGGCTCAGCTTTTAGGATTGCGTGGAGCGCCAGGTAACCTAATCAACCACCGAACCAGTTACTGGGTTCCTAAACATTCAAAGCGAAGTTTTGTCGCAAACGTTGATATTGTCTCAGGTCCTGGTTATGACAAAATGAAAACTTTGGGAGCACCAGCCAATAGATTTCATAATGTGTATCGCGTGGTGTCTAACCTAGGCGTCTTTGATTTCTCAACACCTGATAACCGAATGCAACTGGTATCTGTTCACCCTGGGGTAGAAATTGAGCAGATCTTAGAAAACACAGATTTTGAAATTGAGGTTCCCGAAAAGATCGAAGAAAGTAGGTTACCCACTGATTCAGAAATTGAAATAATACAGCTA
Source organism: uncultured Candidatus Nemicrothrix sp. (assembly GCA_913046155.1). Lineage (GTDB taxonomy): Bacteria > Actinomycetota > Acidimicrobiia > Acidimicrobiales > UBA8592 > UBA8592. The sequence continues at coordinate 3,456 of CAJWRY010000069.1, forward strand.
ATAGACCCTGAAGGCGCGAGATATTCAGAGGTTAATGATGAGTGAATATCACCCAAAGTTAAAAACGCCGTTTTGTGAAAAATTAGGGGTAGATTTCCCTGTCATTCAGACTGGGATGGGATGGGTCTCAACAGCAAAACTAACCGCAGCTACATCCTCTGCCGGAGCGATTGGTTTTTTGGCTACAGCAACCCAAACATTTGAAGAGATGAAACAGTCGGTCAAAGAGATCAAAGAAATAACCGACAAACCATTCGGCATTAATGTAAGAACTGACTCAACAGATATTGATGAGCGACTTACTTGGGCAATTCAGCAAGGTATTAAAGTCGTTTCCTTCGCACAGGCACCAAATCCGGAAATGGTAAAAATGTTATCCGACAGCGGGGTGATAACAATTCCTACCATAGCCGCCCGTAGGCATGCCGAAAAGGTAGCAGAATGGGGCGTAGACGCTGTGATCGCACAAGGACAAGAAGGCGGAGGCCACACAGGCGAAGTTCCGACAGCAGTGCTCATACCTCAAGTAACGAAAGCTGTTGATATTCCTGTCTTTGCAGCCGGTGGTATTACTGACGGAAGAGGTTTAGTAGCTGCACTGGCGTGGGGAGCTCAAGGCATAGCAATGGGAACAAGATTTCTATTATCAAAAGAAAGCGAAGTTCCAGAAGCTATTAAACAAGCATATTTTGATGCTGGTGTAACGGACACAGTGAGAACGCGTTCCGTAGATGGGGTGCCTCAACGTGTTATTAGATCCCAAATGGTCAAAGCCCTTGAAAAGAATAGAATTCTTAAGTTTCCTACAGCATTAAAAAATGCTCTTAAGTTTCGACACGCAACCGAGGCATCAATATCTGATTTACTGACGGAAGCACTCGCAATGAAGCGGAATCAAGATATGACATGGGCACAAGTTTCACTGGCAGCAAATGCTCCCATGCTTACCAAAGCGACAATGGTTGACGGTAACACTGAAATAGGAATTATGCCGACTGGTGTTGGACTAGGAGTTATTACCTCCGCACCTTCGGTCGAAGATATCATCAGCGAGATCATGAGTGAAGCATCAGAATGCTTGCATTCACTAGCAGATAACACAGTTCGGTAGGGAAGATGGATCTTGCCTTTTCCACTTCTGAGATTGAGTTTCGTGATGAAATCCGAACGTGGCTAAATGAGCATAAGCCAAGCGAAAAGTGGCTTGCGATGGACACTGAGATTGGTTTTGAACAGCATCGAACATGGGAACACAAACTTTTTGAATCAAAATGGTCTGTGCCTAACTGGCCTAATGAATACGGAGGTCGGGACTGCTCTTTGATTGAATGGCTTCTTTTCGAAGAAGAGTATTATCTTTCTGGAGCACCCGGTCGGGTTAATACTAATGGCATCACATTGCTCGGGCCAACACTTTTTGAATGGGGAACGCAGGATCAGAAAGATAGATTCCTTCTTCCCATGGCAGAAGGAAAAGAGATATGGGCGCAAGGATGGTCGGAGCCGAATACAGGAAGTGACCTTGCAAGCCTTTCAACAACTGCAATTAAGGACGGAGATAACTATATTCTTAATGGGCAAAAGACCTGGTGTTCAAGAGGAGCATGGGCTGACTGGATTTTCTGTATCGTCCGAACTGACCCTGAAAGCCAAAGACATAGCGGATTAAGTTACCTGCTTGTTCCAGCCGATGCACCAGGCATAACAAGGCGGCCAGTCTCTCGGCTTGACGGCGAGCCAGCATTCGCCGAAATATTCTTTGACGACTGTCAAGTAAGCACTGAAAATTTGCTCGGCGGTGAAGGGGAAGGCTGGAAAGTAGCTATGGCTACCGCCAGCAGCGAAAGGGGTCTGAATCTCCGAGCACCAGGTAGATTTCTAGCTGCTGCAAATCAACTTGTGAACTTATATAAAAGACTTATTAGAGAGAATAAAAAGATACCTCCAGAATTATTCAATAAAATTGTTGATGGTTATACCGCAGCACAAGCCTACAGATGGCAAGTCTTTTCGAAAGCATCGTCTCTTATGCATGGAGAGACTATGGGCGCAGAAGCAAGTTATATGAAAATATTCTGGTCAGAGTTAGACGTTGATCTTCACGCAACAGCGTTGGAACTCCTTGCGGAAAGGGGAGAGTTACTAGCTTCAGCTCCTGATGCAATCGCAGAATATGACTGGATGAGCGGTTACCTATTTTCATTATCCGGACCTATTTACGCCGGCACGAATGAAATTCAAAGAAATATTGTTGCTGAGAGAGTACTGGGACTCCCAAGAAAATGAGATTAAGACTAAGAACTACAACGCTAGCTAAAACAATGACAGTCCTGCCGGAAAGCAGCGGATATGGACTTTAGATTCACAGAAACACAACGCCTCTTCGCAGGTGCTGTCGGTGAACTGCTCAATAAAGAATGCACCCCTGCGACTTTGCGAGCAATGACTGAAGGCAGCCATAGTTCAATCCAAACGCTATGGGACAGTCTTTCCAATATGGGTGTTATAGGTATGACTGGTCCTGAAGGATATGGAGGGTTAGGCATGTCCGATCTTGATCTTGTTCTAATAATGGAGGAAATGGGACGTGTAGCATGCCCTGAGACAGTCATTGAACAGACCTGCATAGGTGTTCCTATTCTCTGCAATGTAGTTGAAGGTGCAGTTGACGAAGAGTTAATAAAAAGCTTAGTTAGTGGTGAACAAAGATTGTCAACAACGCTGGGGTCTGCGTATGCATTGGCGGCTGACAGTGCTGACTATTTACTTCTTGAAAATAACAGTGAAATCTACCTTGTTCCATCCTCTGAAGTAGAGATGGTGTTACAAGAGTCTGTTGACGAAACACGTCGACTATTCTCAATTCAGTGGGAACCAACTAAGCACACCTTGGTAGAAGCTGACCCTAATATAGTTCGCAAATCTCTTTTAAGTGCTGTAACTGCTACAGCAGCTCAATCCTTGGGGGTAGCGATACATCTGTTAGAAACAACTATTAGTTATGTGAAAGAGCGAGAACAATTTGGAAAACCTGTTGGTGCAAACCAAGCAATAAAACATCATCTAGCAGATACCGGAAAGGCTATTGAGTTCGCTCGTCCAATGGTCCATAGGGCGGCGTGGGCACTTTCAGTTTCAGACCCTGAAGAGCAGGTTGCGGTTTCAATGAGTAAATACCTTGCATCCAAAGCTGTAAATCATGCATGCAGAACCGCACTACAATGTCACGGGGCAATTGGCTACACAATGGAATATGATTTGCAAATTTGGTTAAAACGCGGGTGGGCTCTCGCAGCGACAAGGGGTGATGCGATTGCGCATATTGATGTGATTGGGCAAAACATACTCAACGAAGAACATGATCTAGCCAATGGATAAGGAATCGTTACACGCCGCAAAGAATTTACGCAGGTCCTTTCATGCTCTCGCCAGAAAAGTTCTTAATCACAACGTCTCTCGCCAGAAATTAGACGAAATAGCAGAGAGACTTGAAAGTTTCCAAAATGAAATAGCTACTGCAGAAATACCGAAGTGGTGGGAGCCGGAATCCGGTTCGGGTGAGTTGAGATCAAGCACATACAGAAACCGATCACTGTATCAGGGGCCCTACCATCTATTTTCTCCTGACCTAGATTGGAAAGAGCATACTGGGCCCAATGGGGAAGAGGGTTTTAAGTTTCACGTTACCCTATCTGACCTTTACGAGGGGCCCCCACTAGCGGTGCACGGAGGTTTTATCGCAGGGCTTTTTGATGAATTACTTGGGGCAGTCCAATCATTAAGTCAAACTGGAACCGGGTACACCGCAAAATTAGAAATTAAATATCGATCTCTCACCCCAATTGATGAAGAACTTGTTTTCGCTGGCTGGATCTTGGAATCATCAGGTAGGCGCATAACAGTCAGAGGACAGTGTTCTCACGGAGAGAAAATATGCTCGGAGGCTAGTGCCCTCTTCCTCAAGCCAAATGGGAAATGATTATTTGATGCCTAATATTCTCTTTCTATGCACAGGTAAC
>CAJWRY010000070.1 GCA_913046155.1 uncultured Candidatus Nemicrothrix sp.
TGGGAGAGAAATACGGAAATGGCATCAGGAACGGAAACGAAATTAAAGCATTTATCCCGGGAGGAGCATCAGCACCGTGGTTCTTTGAAGAGCACCTTGACTTACCCTTAGAAAAAACTGCAGTAGATCAAGCAGGCTCCATGCTAGGTTCAGGTGCGATTGTAGTCATGGACCACACGACAGACATAGTGAAAGCATGCCACAATCTCGTGAGGTTTTTCGCAAGAGAATCATGCGGAAAATGTGCACCATGTCGCGAAGGAACAAACTGGTTAGAGAAGATCCTTCAACGAATAATTGATGGCAACGGAAGAACCCAGGACCTAGACCTACTCCTTGATGTCTGCGACAACATCAGTCCAGGAGTCACTTGGCCCCCTAAACAAACAACCATTTGCCCATTAGGTCCCTCAGCAGTATCACCCATCTCATCAGCTATCACTAGGTATCAAGAAGAATTCGAAAAGTATCTCACAAAATCTAAGCCTGATATTCCTGTCACAATCAAAGGCGGGACAACATGACCGACACATTTAAAAATCAAACAAAAGTAACCTTCACGCTAAATGGCAAGGAAGTGGATGCACCCGAAGGAGAAAACCTAATTGAAGCTTGCTCAAACGCAGGAGTAGACATACCTCACTTTTGTTACCACAACAGAATGAACCCAGTTGGAATGTGCAGAATGTGTATCGTTGAAGTCGATACAGGAAGAGGACCCGCACTTCAACCCAGTTGCATGCTCAACGTCAGTGAAGGAATGAACGTCGACACAGAGTCGGATGTAACGAAGAAAGCACAAGACGGGATCCTAGAATTCCTTTTACTTAATCATCCACTCGATTGCCCCGTGTGTGACAAAGGAGGCGAATGTCCGCTACAGGATCAAACCATTGCATACGGGCCAGGTGAAACACGGTTCGTTGAAGAAAAAAGGCATTTCGAAAAACCCATACCCATCAATGACAACGTCTATCTTGACCGTGAGAGATGCATTCTTTGCGATAGATGCACTCGCTTCGCTGACGAAGTAGTCGGAGATCCACTGATCCATTTCATTGATAGAGGAAACGAGACACAAGTAAATACCTTCCCTGAAGACCCTTTTGCCTCGTACTTCAGCGGAAACGTTGTCCAAATTTGTCCCGTAGGAGCCTTAACCGCAAAGCCATACCGATTCAAAGCAAGACCATGGGATCTAGAAGAAATCGAGTCTACTTACCCCAACCCACTCGGCGACAGAATCATGATCCAATCCTCGCGAGATGAAGTTCTCAGATTCCAAGGCTTAGATAGCAATACCGTAAATTGGAGTTGGCTCACCGATAAAGATAGATTCTCATTCCAAGCATTCCAAAGCGAATATAGGATTCAAGAGCCGCTTGTTCGTGGTTCAGGTCTAAACAAGCCGGATAAAAGTGCCCAAGGCCTAGTTGCATCCTCTTGGAATGCTGCCCTTGATATGACAGCAAAAGCTATACAAAATTCAACACCAGACAGAATCGCATTTGTCGGAGGGTCTCGATTTACAAACGAGTCACAATACGCTTGGACAAAGTTAGCAAAGGGTCTAATAGGAACAGATCATGTTGACGCTACTTTGGGCGATGATCTACCAGCACACGTATTGCTCGGGCTTCCAAAGACAACAATCAACGAGATTTGCTCACCTAACAGCACAATTCTATTAATAGGTCCAGATCTCAAAGAAGAGTACGGGACTCTTTACATCAGACTACGAGACGCAATCACGAACATGGGTGCAAAACTTATTGAACTAACGCCAATAGAAACTGGACTTAGCAATATAGCAACAATCTCACTAAGGCCTAGACCAGGTGAAATAGCAAAAGTAGTCAATTCAATACTCACCGGTGAAGCCCCTGTAGAAATTGGTGGAGTAAGCAAAGAGTCAATCCAAGCCTGTCATGAGCTCATTCAAAACACGCAAATAAACGTAGTTTTTGCCCACCATTCTATTGCAGAGTCAACAGAACCTATCACGCAAGCCTTAACGCTTCTGAACGAAGTACCAGAAACAAAATTCTTACCACTTGTAAAAAGAGCCAACACTATAGGAGCCTTACTCATGGGAATGGCACCTGGACAACTTCCTGGGCAGATATCTCTTCATGACCCCAGCAAAACAGGTTTAACCGGTTGGCCCAATCTTCCAGAACACGAAGGGAAGACGACGGACCAAATACTTGAATCTGCTGCAAACGAAGAAATTGATGTGCTGTTCCTACTGGGAGCAGACCCTCTAAGTGACTATAGAAACCCCGAACTCGCAAAGAGAGCTCTAGAAAACACGCGGACAGTCATAGCTGTTGATCTCTTCGTCAACCCCTCTGTTTATCAATCTGACATCATCTTCCCAGCGGCTGCATTTATTGAAAGTAACGGAAGCCATACAAATGTAGAAGGAAGAATAACCCCAATCCGACAAAAGGTTACTTCTCCTGGCACTTCACGACCAGATTGGATGATTGCAGCAGAAATAGCCTGGCGACTAGACAAAGATCTAGAAATAGAAAATCCGGAAGATGTATGGAGAGAAATCCAAGCTGCAAATCTAGGTCATCAAGAAATCACATTACACGACATAAACTCCATGCCTGACGGAATAATTATCCAATTCGGTACTTCAACACAATTTCGAAAAGCAAACTTGAACATTGACACACGCCCATTTGACTCATACTCACATAGGCTCGTTCTCTCAAAGAAAATGTTTGACAACGGGACCATCACTCAAATGTCACCAGCACTCAAAAACTTTTCAAACCCATCCGAAGTATTCGTCAATCCTGCTGATTACAAATCAATGGGAATTAATGGGGAAAATCCAGTCACGCTTATTAACGGGGCGAAGACAATAAGTATCATCATCAAGCCAGACCAAAGAATACCACGCTCAATCGCCTTCGGTTATCTAAATCAAGACGGAGTTGACCTGCGAACATTACTCACTGATGGTGCCGAAAGCATTGATATTCGTATAGACCCGACAGCGAAGGCTATTTAGATGATCTTTGCGCTCGATCCACTCTTCCTCGGCGATGCCGGAACTTTAGAAGTGGTACTAATTGTTATTCTTAAAGTGCTTGTCGCGTTCAGCGTTCTCTTACTCACAGTCATGCTTTACATCTGGTGGATGAGAAAGTTCATATCAGATATGCAGAACAGAGTAGGACCAAGCCGCGCGGGTCCATTTGGGATCCTTCAAACACTCGCAGATGGGATCAAGTTATTCTTCAAAGAGGATTTAATCCCGAACAAAGCAGACAAATTCGTATTCAAATTAGCACCCTTCTTCTCAATAGTCCCTGCTTTACTTGTCTTCACTGTCGTCCCTGTTGCCGGAGATTTCAGTAGTGGCGGAGATGGGACCGTTACTTGGTTTGGTAACAAAACCTTTGTCCAACTCGCTGACCCACACATCGGCATACTATTTGTTCTGGCCATGTCATCAATAGCCGTCTACGGTATCATGCTCGCCGGGTGGTCTTCAGGATCAAAGTACCCGCTACTGGGATCAGTCAGAGCTTCAGCACAAATGGTGTCATATGAGGCAGCCCTTGGACTCGCTTTGGTCGCAGTACTAATGAAAACTGGAACCCTCTCAACCCACAATATTGCCTTAAGTCAAACCGGCGGAATTACAGATTGGGGGCTAGTAGTAACAGGTTTTGTTCCCTTCTTCATTTTCTTCATTGCAACCACTGCGGAACTAAACACCCCTCCCTTTGACCTAGTTGAAGCCGAACAAGAACTTGTTGGTGGTTTCCATACTGAATACAGTTCCATCAGATTTGCACTCTTCTTTATGGCGGAATTCATGAATGTGATCACCATGTCAGGTGTTATGGTGACTCTATTCTTTGGCGGTCCAGGTGGATACTACCCTCCATTTGGTCCAGCATGGTTCTGGGGTTTGTTATGGTTTGTAGGAAAAGTATTCATCTTCGCTTCCGTATTCGTATGGATGCGTGGAACACTACCAAGACCAAGATACGACCAACTCATGGACTTCGGATGGAAATTGCTCATCCCTCTAGCACTTGGTTGGGTGATGCTCCTTGCAACTCTGGATGTATTTAAAGACCGCGGCCACGACAGCGGTTTATCCCAACTTCTTATTCTGGTTATCAGTGTTGTAACACTAACCCTACTCGCAGGATTACTCATGAAATCCATATCTATTGGAAAACATAAGAGAGAACTAGAAGGGGAAGAGGTATTCGGATGACAATGTTCACCTTAACTACATCTTCTAATCATTTGGAGGAAAACAAATGAGCATTCTTAATTTTTTCAAAGGGTTTGCCGTAACGCTTGGAAAACTCAATCACGCCTCAGAATCAGGTGAAGTCGTAACCACACACTACCCAGAAGAGAAGAGAAGTAAACCAAAAAGATTACACGGTAGACATGTACTAAATCGATACGAAGATGGAATGGAAAAATGCATAGGGTGTGAGCTATGTGCCAGTGTTTGTCCAGCAAACTGCATATATGTCCGAGGTGCTGATAATGATCCAGAAAGTCCAACATCTCCAGGAGAACGATTCGGATTTATCTACGAAATAAATTACCTACGATGTATTCACTGTGACCTTTGCGTAGAAGCATGCCCAACGCAGGCCATCACGGAAACAAAGCTCTTTGAGTTCTCTTTCACCGATCGTAAGCAGGCTATTTATACTAAGAATGAACTTGTCGTAGATGACACCGGTAAGCCCCAACATCTGCCATGGGAAGACTGGCGCCCGGGCGAAGACCAATATATCTCTGAATGGATGCGAGCAACCTCCCCATCTGGGTCTGCAAGCTACGAGGGCCAAATCCAATGGGCAGGAGAACTTGGCTATGGAGTACGTCCGTCCGAGACTGGGCAAAGCAACGCACCTGAAGAACCGCAAGAGGAGCAATAGTGGAAGCTGTTACCTTCTTCCTCGCAGCAATCATCTCTCTTGCAGGAGCATGCGGCGTCGTCTTCTTGAGGAACCCAGTTCATGCAGCGTTATCGCTTGTCGCTACCTTATTCGGAGTAGCTATCCACTTCATTAATCTCGAAGCATACTTCGTAGCAGCCGTGCAAGTTATTGTTTATGCCGGTGCGATAGTGATTCTCTTCTTGTTTGTGATTATGCTCCTGGGCGTAGATCGAGCGGAAAGTATTAAAACAGATCCAATTATAGGACAGAGACAAATAGCCATACTCGCAGTTGGAGGAATCCTTGCGTTAGGGGCACTTATAGGCGTCGCATTCTCAGGTGATGTCACCGGGGTGCCACCGGAGAACGCACAGAAATCTACATATGAGGGCGGAACTGCCATCAATAGTGATCACGTCCACGCGGGTGACGATGTTCGACCTGACCAAAATATCAAGGATATAGGTAGAGCTTTATTCTCAACGCGATACGTCTTTGCTCTTGAAATCACAGCTTTGCTGTTAACAATCGGTGTAGTTGGAGCTGTTGTTCTAACAAGAAGGCCAAAGGGAGAACTTGATCCGCTTCCAGATGATGACCCCCCATCGATTTATCGTGATAATGAAAACAGCAGCGATCTTGAATCAACACTTAGTGAAGAAACTGACCCATCAGATGAAACAGCAGCAGATGAGTCTGGAAAAGATACCTCAGAAGAAACTGGGGTGTCTGGAGAATGATTTTAGGACTATCAATCGGGCCTGAATACTACCTTGCGCTCTCGGCACTTCTTTTTACAATCGGTGCTGGAGGTCTTCTAGTACGCCGAAACCCATTAGTTATGTTTATGTGCATTGAGTTGATGCTTAATGCTGCGAATCTAGCATTTATAAGCTTCGGAAAAGAAATGGGCGACCTAGGGGGACAGTTATCTGTTCTCTTTGTTCTTGTAGTTGCAGCAGCCGAGGTGGTAATTGGTTTAGCAATCGTTGTGGCAGTGATGCGTAGAAGGCCTAAAGCTTCAGTTGATGAAGTTTCGGTTCTGAGGGGATAGCATGACAAATCTCGTTTGGCTTATTCCTGGGCTCCCTTTAATTGGATTCACATTGCTCTTACTATTTGGGCGACGACTAGGAGAACCTCAGGCTGGTTGGCTGGCTACCGCAACTGTTAGTGGCTCCTTTCTAGCAGCAGTGGCGGTTTTCTTTGGTCTTGCAACAAAACCACCTGAGGAACGAGTCTATGAAATCACTTTATTCGAATGGATTCCATCAGGTGAGTTATCAATAGGTCTTGGTTTCCTAGCAGACCCATTGTCCATAACCATGGCCCTATTTGTAACTGGGGTTGGAGCTTTGATACACATGTACGCAATTGGCTACATGCATGGCGATCCAAAGTTTTCAAAATTCTTTCTATACTTAAACCTTTTCGTTTTCGCAATGCTCATGCTTGTGCTCGGTGATAACTTACTAATTACTTTCCTTGGATGGGAAGGAGTAGGTGCCTGTTCTTATTTCCTGATTTCCTTTTGGCACGAAGAACCTGCGAACGCAACCGCGGGGAAAAAAGCATTCGTCACAAATCGGGTAGGGGATTGGGGCTTTATGGTCGCAATGTTCCTTCTATTTTTCAACATAGGGTCTTTGAAATATAGTGATATATTTTCTTCAGTAATTGAAGCAGATGCCTTAACCCAGACCACAGCTACCGGAATAGTAGCGATGCTTTTTATAGGAGCTGCAGGAAAATCAGCGCAATTCCCCCTCTATCTTTGGCTTCCTGATGCCATGGCAGGACCGACACCAGTGTCGGCCCTCATACATGCAGCGACAATGGTGACTTCAGGCGTCTATCTCCTAACAAGAATGAATCCTGTATTAGCAGAAGCCGCAGGCTGGTCCATAGATATGATCTGGATCATTGGGCTCTTTACAGCTTTGTTTGCGGCTACAGCTGCAATAGCGCAAAACGATATCAAAAAAGTACTTGCCTATTCGACAGTAAGCCAACTTGGTTTCATGTTCGTAGCAGTTGGATCAGGGTTATACGTCGCTGCCATATTCCATATGATCACTCATGCCTTCTTCAAAGCTCTTCTATTCCTTGGTGCCGGATCTGTTATCCATGGAATGCACCACGAACAGGATATGCGAAAATATGGAGCACTCAGAAAAGTAATGCCAATAACGGCATTCACCTTTATTATAGGTTGGCTTGCTATCGCAGGAATCCCCCCGTTTTCTGGCTTTTGGTCAAAAGATGAGGTTCTTTTAGCGGCATGGAATGAAAATAAAATCGCATGGGCGATGCTTTTGATCGCAGCAATAATGACAGCGTTCTATATGAGCAGACTCGTTTTCATGACTTTCTTCGGGGAAAAGAAATGGGGCATTTCAGAACATGGAGAAGCAGAAAGTGATGAAGAGCAAACAGAAACAGAAACAGAAATAGAAACAGAAGCAGACTCAGATACAGAAGACGACGATAAACA
>CAJWRY010000071.1 GCA_913046155.1 uncultured Candidatus Nemicrothrix sp.
GTTTTTTTCTTAGTGCTCTTTCACCTTCTTCTGAAAAACCATAGCCAGAATTTGCATATAAGTCTAGAGGGTCACCAGCGGCTCTTGAAATTAGAAATACTGCAAAAGTAGCTAGTATGATACTAAAGACCGCAAATATAGCTCTTCTAAGTATAAACTTTCTCATTAAACTCTCAAAATAATATATCTATTAATTACAATATAAAAACCATACCAAAAAAGATTATCATTATCTACCTAATAAAAAACAATTATTTATACATTTTTATTCTTAATTGAAAAGAGGCTCAAAATTGAGCCTCTTTTCTTATAATCGTTTCTCTAATTAGAATCTATTGTAATTCTAGGTTCCAAAGTGAGTTGATTGAAGCTGCCGCAGCTTTATCCATTTCTGCAGACTTAATCTTCTTGTTGTTGAAGTAGTAAGCATCAGGAACAGCTACAACACCTGGTTGTAGTGACTGGTCGTATACGTAAGCTAAGTATTCGTTAGCAGCTTCTGTAGCAGCAGCTGAGTCTGAAGCTTTAGCCATTCTGTTGTATAGATCCAGAATTACTGGTGACTCAAATCCACATGAGAATCCACCTCGAGTTAGAGTAGTTTGTACTAGACCCTTAGGGAAATGCCATGGGTTAGACTCACGACCCTTGTCACAAGATGTGATCCATGGGTGAGTGTTAGACCTACCAACAACAATAAAACCTGCTTCCCTGTACCTTCTCGCTAAATCAGATTCCACAGGAGAAATGTAGTTGATTTCCTTTAACGCTTTATTCCCCAGATGCATTGGTTCATCGGCGCTTGATGTCCAAAGATCTTTTAATATGAAAGGAACTCCCTTGAAGGGTCCATCAGGTATGTCACCAGCAGCGTCATCAAGGGCTCTTTCGAATCGCTCAGACACCACTGCATTTACTTCTCCGTCTAGTCTTTCTATACGATCAATAGAAGCTTGAACCGCTTCAACGGGTGACACATCACCGGAGCGGATTACCTCTGCTAGTCCATAACTATCCAGACGACTTAGTTCACTATCGTTTAATGCCATAAACGGACATTACCGTACACCCTAGACAAGTGCGATATAGATATTTAATTTCTAGGGTTTCCAGTCCGAAAAGGAATCAATCATTAACTGAACATCAGGTCCCAAAGGATAGAGAATAGGGGAGGTGCAACCGGCATCAAGATATTCTTTCACTTTGGCCTTTGCTTCTTCCGGTGTTCCAGACGCTGTACAGCGTTGCACAACATCATCTGGAACCAGCTTGGAAGCTGCCTTTACCTCTTCATTGGTAGCAGGCCAAGACAAAACCTTATGAATTTTATTTAGTAACTCCTCACTCACTCCACTTGCAGCCATGATGTGGGGCTGTTGCCCAAGATATTGGGTCAGGAGCAATCGGGCTGCATCAAGGGCAGCTTGGCGATCCTCATCAACAGAGCAAACAATAAGCTGAGGTCGGTCAATATCATCGAGATCTCTACCAACAGAATGAGCGCCTTTCTCCAGTGCTTCCATTGCTCGCAGGTTATAAGCTGGCTCAACCATGTAGTTCAAAACAACACCATCACCAATTTTTCCCGTTAGTTCCATCATTTTCATGCCAGTTGCGCCAATGTAGATCGGAACGTCTTTAGCAACTCGTTCTTGGTGAATGTAATCTAGCTCAACGCCATCAAGTTGAACATAATCACCTTGATACGTAACAGGTCCATCACAACGCAGTAAGGAACGCACCGACTCAACAACTTCTCGCATAACTCCAAGTGGCCTTTTGCGGTCAACTCCTACTTTTGAAGCCAAAGGATCCCACCATGCTCCAATACCTAAAATGATTCTTCCAGGTGCTAAATCATCAAGAGTTGAAAATGTTGATGCGATTCGTGCCGGATTTCTTGTCCAGCAGTCAATGACTCCGCTGCCGATTTTTACATTTGTTGTCTTAGCGGCAAACGCTGCCATCGGAACGCAGCACTCGCGCACAAGTCTTGAATCGGCTTGCCACACAGACTCGAATCCCTTCGCTTCAGCGGCTTGAGCAAAGCCAATCGCTTCTTCAATTGAATGCGCGTCCTGCAGATAAAGACCGACAGGTTGTGTCATAATAGCTCCTTCATTCTATTAAAGAGCTTTTCTGCTGCTTCACCAGCCTTAGCTCGTATTTCAGCGGAATCAATATCAAGAAATTCGCCACTTTCCATTATAGGCTTTCCATCAATTTCTATATCAACGGGTCGTACACCACTAGTAAATGCAAGATGCCATGGATCCATTTCTTCATATGACCACGTAACTTTATCCTTACGGCACTCTGGAAATAAAGAAGCATTCACATCCAGCATATTCCAGACTGTTTCAGGCGACTCCTCAACGTTAAATTCTCGTAGTCGCGCATATCCAATGCGAAACTCTTCAAGCATATCGGCACCTATACCGTCAGTTCCCAACCCAACTAGATTCTCAAAGCGTGTCGGCTGCGCGTACCCTACGCCGTTATTCATATTCGATCTCGGATTATGAACAATTATTCCCCGAAGTTGATGATTATCAGGGAGAAGAACTCCGTGAACAAGAATCCAATTATCAGATGCATGCTGCTGCAGTCGCCTCCACGAAACGGCATCTAAGTCCCCTTCAGCAACATGAACATGCACTCCTACACCCATATCAACTGCAAGTTGTGCAGCAGAATTAAGAGTCTCATCAGAACAAGTGAAAGCCGCATGTATGCCAACCATGCCCACACCACCTTCCTGAAGAAATCTCTTATTTTCTTCTAATCCACGTCTGGCTTCTTCTGTCATAGGCGTATCGGTGGAAAAGTCTTTGGAATTTCTATCAGTCACTCCATAACACGTATTGACTCGCACCCCAAGCTCATTGCAAGCGTTCTGAATCACAGACAAGGATCCTTCGATAGCATTAGGAGACTCGTGGTGATCAATTATGCAAGTCGTTCCTCTCTCAAGAGCTTCAAGAGCGCCTAATTTCGCAGACCACTCAATAGTCTCAAGATCTAATGCTCTATCAAGTCTCCACCAAACCGAATTAAGAATATCTTCAAAAGAACTTGGAATTTCATCTGGCGATGGCATCCCACGAGCTAATGATGAATAGAGGTGGTGGTGGGCGCAGACTAGACCAAAAGTTTGGTTTGCATTCAAGTCCATGCCTCTGCCCGCTCACGATTAGACTCGTCTTCCATAGGCAATTCATTTCTCCAAGTACCGTCCAAAGCATTCAGCGCAGCTGCAACGGCGCCTGCAGTAGGGACCAGACCTATCTCTCCCACTCCCTTTATCCCATAGGGGGAGTTAGGCTGTGGTGACTCAACGAGGATAACTTCCACATCCGGCATATCTTTCGGTCGAATGATGCTCAGGCTTTTGAGTGTGAGGTTATTTGGTTGGCCAACTTCATCGCAAGGGAAGCCCTCGGATAGTGCGTATCCAAGACCCATATGAACAGCTCCTTCAATTTGTCCCTCGCATAGTAGTGGATTTATTGCTTTACCCACATCATGCGCAGCAACAACCTTCTCAATCTTCCCAGTTTCCTCATCAATAATCACTACTTGAGAGGCATATCCAAAAGTCGAATGAATTATCGGATTCTCCACATCTTCACTCAACGAGTTCGTCCAATCAACTCTGTATTCGCCCTCATAATCAATACCAACCTGACAACCATCTTCAAGTGCTTTCTTGCAAGCATCAGCGACAGCTCCAGCACCCATTAATGTCCCACGACTTCCCGTTGTTTGCCCAGCTCCTAATTCTCGTGAGGTATCAACCAACACGTCAATGCGGTCTGCCTCAACTCCAAGTTCCTCTGCTGCTACTTGTAACGCTACGGTGTGGACACCCTGACCCATCTCGGTCCAACAATGGCGGACTTCAATTCGACCAGAATCGGTAAAATGAATCACTGCCTTAGCTACTTCCTTAAACCCATTACCTAGCCCAGAATTCTTCAACCCTAAACCTAAACCTACGGCTTTACCTTCCTCAATCGCCTTAAGGTACGCAGGCTTTATAGCATCCAAACATTCCCTTGCGCCCAAGCAACCATCGTCCATTATTTGACCCGGTCCCCAAACTGAACCTGGTGTCACGACATTTCTAGACCGAATCTCCCAACCAGAAATTCCAACCATTTCAGCTAACCTATCCATCACGCCCTCCATCGCAAATTGGGCTTGGTTAGCTCCAAAACCTCGAAATGCGCCACAAACTGAATTATTTGTTCTTGCAGCGATCGCTTCAACCTCGATATTGGGAATTACATACGGTCCAGAGGCGTGACCCGCCGCCCGCTCAAGAACTTTCATCCCAACGGAAGCATAGGGGCCAGAGTCTCCTACCATTCTTGCAGACAGCGCTAAGAGCTCCCCATTTTCATCACAACCTATCTTGTATTCAAGGCGGATAGGGTGACGTTTCGTATGGATGAGGAACGACTCTTCACGACTCAGAGTAGTCTTTACAGGTGTTTTCAATAACCATGCTGCCAGCGCTGTCTGTGCCTGATTAGACATATCCTCTTTACCACCGAAGGCCCCACCATTAGATATAAGCTCAACCGTCACATCATCTGTTCCTATATTAAGAACTCGTGAAATATCGTTTCTATCATCCCAAATACCTTGCCCTCCGCTGTACACGTATAAATGGCCATCAGGTGTCAGAGTAGCCAATGTAGATTCAGGCTCAAGAAAGGCATGGTCGACGCGTTGAGTCTGGAAAGTCTCGCTAACTATGTGAGCACAATCGCTCCACACATCTTCTGGGCACCCCCGCTTGTAATGAGAGGTTGAGAGAACATTGCCGTCTAATCCCCACACAGCATCTTCATCGCTCATGATTGCCTCAAAAGGGTTTGTGATAGGGGGGAGAACATCGTATTCAACTCGAATCAATTCACGAGCAGCTCGAGCTGCCTCGCGTGTCTCGGCAACCACCATCGCAATCACATCACCTAAATAGCTAGTTCTTCCACCTACAGGAATAAACACAGGCCAGTCCTTATGAATTAACCCTACACGAAGCTCACCAGGTACATCATCGGCAGTAATAACCCGAACAACCCCATCTAAGTTCTCCGCTTTGGAAGCATCAATCGAGACAACGTCTGCCCGAGCATGCTCAGTGAGAAGAAACGCACCATGCAAGAGGCCCTCAACCTGGATGTCATCAATAAATGGGCGACGGCCAACAGCAAGGTCTTCAGCCTCATACTTAACCAGTCTGCTTCCTATTCCTGCACCATGCTCCTCTTCGGGTATTTCTCCTTTAGCTAACGCCTCAACAGCATCAAGAATTTTCACGTATCCGGTGCATCTACATAAATGAGCACCTAAATGACGCGCAGCGTACTCTCTTTCAAGTTCCGGCCCCTTTTTATCAACAAGTACCTTTGTCCTGATCATGATCCCCGGAGTACAAAATCCACACTGCAAGGCACCACACGCTGCAAACGCTTGCCCCATTTTGTCAATTTCTTCTGAATCTAAACCCTCTAGAGTCTGAATAGTGGCCCCATTTGCTCGTTCAGCGGAAAGTTGGCAGGAAATTCTGGCTTTCCCATCCATAATGACCGTGCAACAACCACACTGACCAGACGGAGAGCATCCATCTTTTGCGGACAGAATCCCCAATTCATCCCTTAACGCCGCTAATAAGTGCGGATGGTCACCAAGTACCGTAACCTCTTTTCCATTTAGTTCAAAAGTAGTCATAAATTTTCTGGGGAAATAGCCCCTGTCTGGTTAGTAATAGCCTTATATGCTTCAGGTCTTCGGTAACGAGCAAAATCAAATATCGTTTGTTTGTAATTCTTGCAGATATCTAAATCAATATCAGCGATAACCAACTCATCCCCATCAGTTTTAGCCTCCGCTAGAATTTCACCGCTTGGACCAATAATGCATGAATCCGATAACGACGCGACGCCTTCTTCTATCCCGCCCTTTGCAACGCCAACCACATAGCATCCATTTTGGTAAGCACCTGATTGCATTACTAAACGACTATGGAAGGAGGCTAGCTTATCCTGTGAAGGGTCGGGTGCGTAGTGGATTGGAGTATTGTAGCCAATCAAGATCAACTCTGCTCCGGCAAGAGCAAGTGAACGGTAGGTCTCTGACCAACGACGGTCGTTGCAAATCGCCATGCCCAGGATGCCTCCAAAAGCTCGCCAGGTTGGGAACGAGTCTCCTGCTTGGAAATAACGTCTCTCAAGGTGCTGAAATTTTCTCCACGGTTCATGTTCCTCATGTCCAGGAAGGTGCACTTTCCGGTACTTTCCCACAATGCTTCCAAGGTCATCTACTAAAATCTGTGTATTGTATCTTTCGCCCTCCTCAGTAAGTTCGGCGTAACCTAGGCAAAACCCAACCCCTAGTTCTTTCGCTTTCAAAAAGAGCGGCTCAGTTTCAGGACTTGGCATACTGGTTTCAAAAAAGGATTCCAACTCAAGGTCACTCTCATGCTCAACAAACCATCTCGGGAAAAAGGTGGTAAGCGTCAACTCTGGGTAAACAACCAGTTCTACATTCTCTTCAGATGCGAGGTTGAGAAGGGCAATAAGCCTGTCGACAACTGCCGACTTAGAATCATCTTTACTAATTGGCCCCATTTGGGCAGCGGCTACTCGTAAATTTCTCTTAGTCATCGCGAAGTCCAGAAAGATCAGCCATCATTCGAAGTAACACATTACTTCCATCTTCAATCTCTCTTTGAGATGTAAATTCGGCGGGGTTATGGGATAAGCCATTCTCGCTAGGAACAAAAATCATTGCTGCCGGGCAAACTCTCGCGAACATCTGAGCATCATGACCGGCGCCCGAAGTCATTTGCTTAACCGATATGTCTAATGACTCGGAGAAGCGAATGACGTCACCGACTAACGCATCATCAAACACAACAGGCTCAAACCGCGCCAAGACCTCTCGGCGAATCTGAACTTCTTCTAGAGAGCTCAAGCTATCGCAGAAAGTCGCAAGCTTTAGTTCAGCGTCTTTGAGGATCTCGTCATCAGTATTACGAAGATCAACGGTCATGGTGGCCTTTGATGCGACCACATTTACAAGATTGGGGACGAGGTCAATTTTTCCAACCGTCCCAACCTGATTACCACCAATCTCGTTAACTAAACGACGAACGTAAGATGTAATCTCTCCTGCAACCCAACCTGCATCATGACGCATATGCATGGGAGTAGTACCAGCATGGTTGGATTGTCCCTCAATAGTAATCTGTGTCCAACTTATTCCCTGAACACTATCAACAGCCCCTATTGAAATATTTTCCGCTTCTAGAATCGGCCCCTGCTCAATATGTAACT